>JALRCC010000063.1 GCA_023257495.1 Rugosibacter sp.
GGGTTTGCAGCGCGAGACGTTCCGGGCTCCACCAGTAGCCGTTATAGATCAGGCTGGCATAGCGTGGCATGAGATCGTCCTTGAGGTGCGCAACTTCACGGTCCAAAGTGATCGACTCAATGGCGCGGTGGGCACGTAGCAGAATCGTGCCGCCCGGGGTTTCATAGCAGCCACGCGATTTCATGCCGACGTAGCGATTTTCGACCAGATCGAGACGACCGATACCATGCTTGCCACCGATCTGATTCAGCTCCGCCAACAGCTCGTGGGCTTTCATTTTTTTGCCATTGATTGCCACCAGATCGCCTTGCTTGAACTCCAGGTCAAGATATTCGGCTTTGTTCGGGGCCTTTTCGGGGGAGACTGTCCACCGCCACATGGATTCCTCAGCTTCAGCCGCCGGGTTTTCCAGATGACGGCCTTCGTAGGAGATGTGCAATAAGTTGGCGTCCATCGAGTACGGCGAGCCGCCTTTTTTGTGTTTCATCTCGACGGGGATGCCGTGTTTTGAGGCATAGGCCATGAGCTTTTCGCGTGACAGCAAATCCCACTCGCGCCACGGGGCAATGACCTTGATGTTGGGCATGAGCGCATAGGCACCCAGCTCGAAACGCACTTGGTCATTACCTTTGCCGGTTGCCCCGTGCGAAATTGCGTCGGCACCGGTTTTGTTTGCAATATCAATGAGCCGCTTGGCAATCAATGGTCGCGCAATCGAGGTGCCGAGTAAATACTCGCCTTCATACACGGTGTTGCAACGGAACATGGGGAAGACAAAATCGCGCACGAATTCTTCACGCAGATCGTCGATGAAAATATTCTTCTTCTTGATGCCAAGTTGCAACGCCTTGGTGCGCGCGGGTTCCAGCTCTTCACCTTGTCCCAGATCGGCAGTGAAGGTGATCACTTCGCACTGGTAGGTATCCTGCAGCCACTTGAGGATCACCGAAGTATCCAGGCCACCAGAATAGGCAAGTACCGCTTTTTTAATGTCACTCATTAAGTTTCCTTTAATCGTTGATTTTTCCGAGGAGCAAAAATTCCAGCAAGGCTTTTTGTGTGTGCAGACGATTTTCTGCTTCATCCCAAACGACACTTTGTGGCCCGTCGATCACATCGGCGGCGACTTCTTCTCCACGGTGGGCGGGCAAGCAATGCATAAAGAGCGCATCAGGTGCTGCGATCTGCATCATCTCGGCATCGACTTGCCAGTCGGCGAAATCGCGCTTGCGTTCTTCGTTTTCGGCTTCGAATCCCATGGATGTCCACACATCGGTTGTGACCAGATCGGCTCCCCGGGCAGCCTCCATGGGGTCAGCAAACTGCGTAAAGTGGTTGGCACCGCTCAGGCCACTCCGGCCAATAAGGCCAGCACGCTCTGGCTCTATTTCATAGCCAGGTGGTGTGGAGACATTCACCTTGAAGTCAAATACTTCAGCGGCTTGCAGCCAGGTATTGCAGACATTATTCGAGTCGCCAATCCAGGCGACTGTTTTGCCTTGAATCGAGCCGCGATGTTCAATAAAAGTGAAAATATCGGCGAGAATCTGGCAGGGGTGGTATTCGTTCGTCAGCCCGTTGATTACCGGCACGCGCGAATTTTTGGCAAAGCGTTCAATGATGGCTTGCTCAAACGTGCGGATCATGACGGCATCGCCCATCCGCGAAATGACTTGCGCTGCATCTTCTACTGGCTCACCACGTCCAAGTTGGGAATCACGAGTGTTCAAATAAATGGCAGCACCGCCCAACTGATGCATCCCGGCTTCAAATGACAGCCTTGTGCGCGTGCTGGCTTTTTCAAAAATCATCACCAGCGTGCGGTCTTGCAGAGGCCAGTAACGCTCATATGCCTTGAAGCGTGCCTTGATGCGCTGACTGCGCAAAAAGACATGATCAAGCTCGTCACGTGAGAGGTCACACAGTTCCAGAAAGTGACGAGGTGAACCCAGGGGCGCTGCGGGTGACATCATCACTCCTTGAGAAAGTCCAGAATAAGCGGCACAAGCAAAGCGACCAACTCGGCACCTTCTGCATCACTCATCACCAGGGCAGGCAACAACCGCACAACTTTTTCTGCCGTGACATTAATCAGCAAACCTTTGGCCAGAGCTCTTTTGACCAAATCACCACACGGACGATCCAGCTCGACGCCGATCAGCAAACCATCACCACGCACGTCGACAACACCCTTGATCAGCCCCTCTGCATCTGTCAGGCCATGCCGCAAGCCCTCGCGAATGAGCTCGCCGAGATCGGTTGCACGGGTCATCAGGTCATCCGTTTCGATCGCCTTCAAAGTGGTTAGTGCGGCGGTGCAGGCTAACGAATTGCCGCCAAATGTTGAGCCATGATTGCCTGGCTGAAACACGCCGGTGGCACGGCCAGCCGCAAGGCAGGCACCAATCGGCACGCCGGAACCGAGTCCTTTGGCCAGCGTCATGACATCCGGCAGAATGCCTGCATGCTGATGCACAAACCAGGCACCGGTGCGGCCCAGGCCACATTGCACTTCGTCTACCATGAATAGCCAGTTTTTCTCGGTGCACAGCGTGCGCAGGGCGCGCATGTACTCATGGTGCGCAATATTGATGCCCCCTTCGCCCTGAATCGGCTCAAAGAGTACGGCCACTACATTGGGATTGTGCAGCGCGACCTGTTCAATGGCCGCCAGATCATCAAACGGAACGCGGACAAAGCCGGCAACCAGCGGCTCAAAACCTGCCTGTGCCTTGCGACTGCCAGTGGCCGAGAGGGTGGCCAGAGTGCGGCCATGAAAGGCCTGTTCCATGACGATGATGGCCGGTTGATCAATGCCTTGCTGATGGCCGTAAAGACGCGCGAGTTTGATGGCGGCTTCGTTGGCTTCGCAACCCGAATTACAGAAAAATACCTCGTCCATTTTGGCGATGCGTGCCAGATGGTCAGAAGCTTCTTCGGCTTCGCGGATGCGATACAGATTCGAGGTATGCATCAGGCGGCCTATTTGTCCGCTCAACGCGGCAACCAGGCGTGGATGATTGTGGCCCAGTGTGTTGACGGCGATACCCGACATCCCGTCAAGATAGGATTTGCCTTGTTCATCAAATAAACGACAGCCTTCGCCATGAGTAAAGGCGACTGGCAGGCGTCCGTAAGTATTCATTAAATGCGGCATCAAGATGCTCCGCGAAAACGGTACATAAAAAACATACGGCGGCCAGAGATAACCAGGGCCGCCGTGCTGAGAAAACGATGTTTACTATACTCAGGAAAAGTCCGGATTTCAACCTCGGGGTGCGCTCTGGGCTTGATTTGGTTACCCAATGTTGGTTACGCAATGCCAAGTTGGCGCGAGGCTTGCTGGCCTCGCCGTGCACTTCTTTTTCGCCGTATCACCAGCGCCGACTTTTTGGGAGCGCATGGCGTCTTGCTCATGTTACGCGGATGTGGCGTGGCGTTTTTGGGTCTTCTTTGGGGTCTTTGCCGTCGGTTGCGCGTGAAGTTGCGCGTGATTCACACCAGTCAGCAGTTTTTTCAGGTAGTGGCCGGTTGGGCTGTCGGATGCGCTAGCGACGTGTTCTGGCGTGCCGTAAGCAATGATGCGTCCGCCACCGTCACCCCCTTCGGGGCCGAGATCAATGATCCAGTCAGCTGTTTTGATGACATCCAGGTTGTGTTCAATGACGATAACGGTATTCCCGTGATCACGCAGGCGATGCAGCACAGAGAGGAGCATTTCAATATCGTGAAAGTGCAGGCCTGTGGTTGGCTCGTCGAGAATGTACAGTGTGCGACCGGTGTCGCGCTTGGAGAGCTCCAGTGCGAGCTTGACGCGCTGTGCTTCACCGCCGGATAGTGTGATGGCGCTTTGTCCCAGCTCGATATAGGAAAGCCCGACATCCATCAGTGTTTGTAATTTGCGGGCAATGACGGGGACAGCATCGAAAAATTCGCGCGCATGCTCGACGGTCATTTGCAGCACTTCGTGGATGGTTTTTCCCTTGTAGCGAACCTCTAGTGTTTCACGGTTATAGCGTTTGCCGTGGCAGGTATCGCAGGCGACAAAGATATCCGGCAGAAAATGCATTTCCACCTTGATCATGCCATCGCCCTGACAGGCTTCGCAACGTCCCCCTTTGACGTTGAATGAAAAACGCCCCGGCCCGTAACCCCGTTCGCGCGCTGCAGGCACACCAGCGAACAGTTCGCGAATCGGGGTTAATAGCCCCGTGTAAGTCGCTGGATTGGAGCGCGGCGTGCGGCCAATAGGCGCTTGATCGACATTGATCACCTTGTCGAAAAATTCCAGCCCGGTGATCTCGCCATGGGCGGCGGGCTCGGTTGTCGCTGCATACAGGTGGCGTGCGGCTGCCGCATAGAGAGTGTCATTGATCAGGGTTGATTTACCCGAACCCGAGATGCCGCTGACGCAAGTGAATAAGCCCACGGGAATTTCCAGATTCACCTGCTTGAGATTGTTGCCGCTGGCATTAATGACTTTCAGCCAGCGGTCGGCGACAGGCGGCGTGCGAAAGTCGGGGATGGCGATACGGCGACGGCCCGATAAAAATGCACCGGTGGGTGAGGCGCTGTTTGCCGCGATTTGCTGTGGTGTGCCTTCGGCGACGACCTGGCCACCATGCTCGCCCGCACCCGGCCCCATGTCGACCACATAATCGGCAGCTTCTATCGCTTCCTGGTCATGCTCGACAACGATCACGGTATTGCCCAGATCGCGCAGGTGGATGAGTGTTTCCAGCAGGCGAACATTATCGCGTTGATGCAGGCCGATGGAGGGCTCATCCAGCACATACATCACCCCGGTAAGACCGGAGCCGATTTGTGATGCCAGCCGAATACGTTGTGCCTCGCCGCCGGAAAGCGTTTCCGCCGAGCGGTCGAGCGCCAGGTAGTTAAGGCCCACGTTGATCAGAAAAGAG
>JALRCC010000066.1 GCA_023257495.1 Rugosibacter sp.
CGCTCAACCCGATACCAGACGAAGAAGAGTGCAGCGAGCGCCACGGCGAACGCCGAGGTGCTGATGTAAAGGCTGACGCCCAGACCATCGGTTAGCAGATCGGTAATCTGGGTGCCCACAACGCTGACCAGCACGACCGTCAGCCAATAGATCCAGGGAGTGTAGCGGCGGGTGCGCAATTGCATGAACAAAGCGGCAGCCAACAGAGCAGCCATGACGGTTCGAGTCACGCCTTGGCCCAAGCCTGCGTTGACAGCCAGGAAATCGGCTCCCGTCTCCCCCACGGTGGTGGACAGGATCTTGATGATCCAGAATGACAGCGCGACTTCCGGGACTTTGTTGAGCCAGCCTGTGGAGCTGCTCGTAGTCAATTTGTTCATGATGTTTTTCAGTCGAAATAAATGAGATGGTTCGCAGTCTGGTCGGGCAGACTTAGCTAATCCATAGGCTCACTCGCGCACCCATCCTCTTTTGATGAGTCTGCGGAAAACAACGCCATGAAGTCGGTTGATGACGCTATAGGCGGATGGCAGGTATAAGTTCGCTTCGCGAAACGCCAACCAAGCGCTGAGTGCAGCCACCAGCGCGGCACCGACCATGTCGAGCGGGAAATGCACGCCGAGATAAATACGCGCCCATGCAACCGGCAGTCCAAGTAAAGCCAGCATCACTCCAGCCATGCGTAGCCGTTGATGCATCAGGAAGCTGAAGGCAACTGCCCACAGAAGGGTTAAATGGTCACTCGGAAATGAAGAATCGGCCGCATGGAAAATAAATGTGTGTCCCAGACCTATCATGAAGGGACGGGGATGCTGCCAGATCAAACTGATGATCTGATTGATGAGCAGTCCTGCCAGACCAGATGCGGTCGCTTCGAGAAATACCTTGCGGGTCTGCTCACCGCTACGCAGCCAGCCGATACCTATCAGTGCCGGAAGCATCCAAATAGCGTATTCGGCTAGAAGCGTGGCAACGGTCAGCAGTGTCGCACTCGGATGTCCCGTTGCATTCAGCCAGAGAAAAAGTGTTTGATTGAAATCATTCATGGGGAATTCGATTACCGGATCACTCCATTGGAGTGATCCGGCCTTGCGAACAGTTAGTCTTGTTTGTCGTGGTCGTCGTCGTGATCCGCCTTGTCCTCGGCAGACGAGATGACCGTGCCCTTGGTAGCATCGACCCGGACATCGAAAACCTTGGCTCCATTGACGACTTCCACGTCATAGACCCAGCCCTGCTTCGAGTTTTCGTATTCGGCGCGTGACGCCTTGCCGCTGACGTGTTGCTCGGCAACGGTCACCGCCTGGGTGAGCGGGATCTTTGCTTTGCGGATCGCCAGGGCATCGTTTTCCATGCCGCCCTTAGCGGCGTAGGCGACAGCGCCGGTTGCAGTAATGGCGATGGCCAGCAAGGATAGTTTGGTGTAGCGGTACATGGCACTTCTCCAGAAGCGTGCAGGGATTTGCACGATAGAGAAGTTACGAGAGAAAACTTAGCTGTCACTGAGTCGGATGGACCGACCACATCAACACCGACTGGCGCTTGTGCGCTGTGACGTACTTGGCAGCCTCTGTCTGGCTAGCAGGCTAGCACCGGGTGTTTTTACCCGTTGCTAGCCATCGCTAACTCACGCCATGCAGCGATGATGCAACAGTTAGACAGTCGCCTGATCCAGATCAAATGCACGGTGCAAAGCGCGTACAGCCAATTCAAGATACTTTTCATCCACGACCACTGAAATCTTGATCTCGGAAGTGGAAATCATCTGAATGTTGATGCCTTCTTCAGCCAATGTGCGGAACATTTTACTGGCGACACCGGGGTGAGAGCGCATGCCGACGCCCACTGCGGACACTTTGCAAATCTTGTTGTCCCCATCAATTTTCAGCGCGCCAACGTGGGGTTTTATTTGATCCTCCAACATTTTTTTTGCTCGCGCATATTCACTGCGATTGACGGTGAATGAAAAGTCCGTTGAGCCATCATGGCCCACGTTCTGAATAATCATATCGACATCAATATTGGCCTCGGCAATCGGACCCAGGATTTGGTAAGCAATGCCGGGGCGGTCAGGCACACCTGATACGGTCAGCTTCGCTTCGTCGCGGTTAAACGCAATGCCTGAAATAATGGGTTGTTCCATAGTAGTATTTTCCTCAAAAGTGATCAGTGTGCCAGCGGTTTCCTTACCTTCTTCTTCCAGGCTGGAGAGCACACGCAGTTTGACTTTATATTTTCCGGCAAATTCAACTGAGCGAATTTGCAGCACCTTGGAACCCAGGCTGGCCATTTCCAGCATTTCTTCGAAGGTGATTTGATCAAGCTTTCTGGCCGCAGGCACAATGCGTGGATCGGTCGTGTACACGCCATCCACATCGGTATATATCTGGCATTCTTCGGCCTGCAGGGCCGCCGCCAAAGCGACGCCGGAAGTATCCGAACCACCCCGCCCCAGCGTCGTGATATTGCCGCTCGCATCGACCCCTTGAAAACCGGCAACAATCACCACGGTGTCGTTATTTAGATCCTGCCGAATGTTGTTGTCATCAATATTCAGGATGCGCGCCTTGGAAAAGGCACTGTCTGTCAAAACCTTGACCTGGCCGCCGGTATAGCTTTTGGCTTTCAGGCCAAGATCACGTAGCGCCATCGCCAATAACGCGATACTGACTTGCTCGCCGGTGGCAAGCATCGTATCCATTTCGCGCAGATCGGGCTGGGGGGACACCTCATGTGCCAGAGCCACCAACCGGTTGGTTTCGCCACTCATCGCAGAGACCACGACGACAATCTGGTGCCCCTGCGCTTTCCAGCGAGAGACGCGTTTAGCTACATTGCGAATACGCTCAGGTGAGCCCATCGAGGTGCCACCATATTTCTGAACAATTAACGCCATTGCTGTTTCTTTATACGAAAAAAAGGGTAATTTTACCTGATACCCTGTTGATGTCATGATGACATCGTGCAACTTTTACAATCGCTCGACTTTATCAAGCGAAAACCCACAATTTCCATACGCGGAGCACGCAATGAACCGAATACAACAACCCACACCCCCACAACATGATCCTCTTTGTCCTCTTTGTCCTCGTTGTCCTTGGTGTGGCAGCGATCCGCTTTACACGGCTTACCACGATACCGAATGGGGTGTGCCCTGCCATGATGAGCGCACACTATTTGAATTTCTGCTGTTAGAGGGTGCGCAAGCAGGTTTGTCGTGGATCACGATTTTGCGTAAACGTGAAAATTATCGCCGCGCATTTAACGACTTCGATGTAGAAAAAATCGCCCGCTATGACGAAAAAGATGTCGCCCGCTTGCTGGCCGATGCAGGCATCGTGCGCAACCGGTTGAAGATTGCTGCCAGCATTACCAATGCGCGCGCCACGCTACAGCTTTACGAGCGGGGCGGTACACTGGATCAGCTGCTATGGCAATTCGTCGATGGTCGCCCGCGCATCAATCACTGGCGCACGATGGCAGAAGTACCTGCGATCACACCTGAAGCAGAGGCCCTATCAAAAGAGCTCAAGCAGCGCGGCTTCCGTTTCATTGGCCCGACAGTCATGTACGCCCATATGCAGGCCACCGGCATGGTCAATGATCACCTTGTTGCGTGCCGACGCCATGCCGAGCTGAATCACTGAATCACTGAGTCACGGAGTTCATTGGCGCTGGCAAGACACGATGTCACTCCGTCGCCGTCTTACCAGCGCCGACTTTACACCGGCTTTCCTGAAGTCTTGGTAAAGACCAACTGCCCCTTCTCGACATCGACGTGAATCACATCCCTGGCAGCAAACTTGCCCTCAAGCATCTGTCTTGCCAATGGGTTCTCGATCTTTTCCTGGATTGCCCGTTTCAATGGTCGCGCACCGAATATCGGATCAAAGCCCGCTTCAGCAATCAGGGCAACCGCTGCGTCACTGACTTCCAGCGTCATATCCATGCGTGCCAGACGCTTTTCGAGATACCGTAACTGGATGCGCCCGATCTGTGCGATGCGTTTTTCGTCCAGCGAATGAAAGACCACGATTTCGTCAATCCGGTTGATGAACTCAGGGCGAAAATGCGTTTTCACTTCACCCATCACCGCGAGCTTGACTACACCATAATCCGAGCCCGACATCTGCTGGATCATCTGGCTGCCCAGGTTTGACGTCATGACGATCACCGTGTTCTTGAAATCCACGGTGCGTCCCTGACCATCAGTCATGCGGCCATCGTCAAGCACCTGCAGCAACACATTGAACACATCCGGATGCGCTTTTTCGACTTCATCGAACAGGATCACCGAATAGGGCTTCCTGCGCACCTGCTCGGTGAGATAGCCGCCCTCTTCGTAACCCACATAACCCGGCGGCGCGCCGATGAGGCGGGCGACGGAATGCTTCTCCATGAATTCGCTCATGTCGATGCGAATCAAATGATCCTCGGCGTCGAACAAAAATCCGGCCAGCGCTTTGCACAACTCAGTCTTGCCCACGCCCGTCGGGCCGAGGAAGAGAAAGGAGCCATACGGACGACTCTCTTCAGACAAACCCGCGCGAGAGCGGCGGATCGCATCCGACACCAGACGCACGGCCTCATCCTGGCCAACCACGCGCGCATGCAAGTGATCCTCCATGGCCAATAATTTTTCGCGCTCACCCTGCATCATTTTGCTGACCGGGATGCCGGTGGCGCGCGACACAACCTCGGCGATTTCCTCGACGCCGACTTGCGTGCGTAAAAGCTTTTTCGCCGCCGTATCAGCAGCGCCGAGTTTTTGTGCCACGGCATCCGCACTCTTCAGTTGCGCCTCCAGCTCTGGCAGCTTGCCATATTGCAACTCGGCCAGCTTGTCGAACTGCCCCTTGCGCTGCAAATCAGCCATCTGCACGCGCAAGCGATCGATCTCTTCCTTGATATGTGCCGAGCCCTGCACCTGGGCTTTTTCAGCCTTCCATATCTGTTCCAGATCGTTGTATTCGCGCTCCAGCGTAGCAATTTCCTGCTCGATCAGGGCCAGACGTTTTTTCGACGCGTCATCCTTTTCTCTTTTTACCGCTTCGCGCTCGATTTTTAACTGAATCAAGCGACGCTCAAGCTTGTCCATGACCTCGGGCTTCGAATCAATTTCAATCTTGATCCGCGCCGCCGCTTCATCGATCAAGTCAATCGCCTTGTCGGGTAAGAAGCGATCGGTGATATAACGATGCGAGAGTTCGGCCGCTGCCACAATGGCCGGATCCGTGATGTCCACGCCATGATGCA
>JALRCC010000094.1 GCA_023257495.1 Rugosibacter sp.
GCCGGAAGCATCTTTCAAACGCGCATCCAGTATCTTCAAATCAACTGTTGGTACGGGGTTTTCCACGGGGATTCCCATCAAGTTTCTCCATCAAAGAGGCCAAATGCGCGACGATACCGCGCGCCACGATTATTTTTTTCGCAGACGGCAAGGGATAAGCGCCTGTTGCATCAAACAAGATGACTTGGTTAGTCTCGCCACCCAATCCGTCTTGCACCAGGTTTCCTACAACGAGTGCAAGATTCTTTGCTTTCCGTTTGGATTCCGCATAAGTTTCCAGGCGTTGACTTTCTGCTGCAAAGCCCACGCAAAATGGCGCGTCGGGTCGCGCAGCAATTTCGCCAAGAATATCGCCTGTAGCCTCAAGTACCAAAGTCATCGGCTCTCCGCTTTTCTTGATTTTTTCTGTGGATGCTACCTTCGGTCGATAATCTGCCACCGCCGCAACGCCGATAAATACATCCTGACCTGGCAAATGTCGTAATGCCGCTTCACGCATCTGTGCACTTGTCTGTACATCCACTCGCTGAACATGATGTGGCGTAGGCAATGCCACAGGGCCGGCAATCATCGTCACCGTCGCACCCGCCTCGGCACAGGCCTGTGCCAGCGCAAACCCCATTTTCCCGGAACTCGAATTCGTCAATCCCCGTACAGGATCAATAGGCTCGAACGTCGGCCCCGCAGTTAATAAAACATGCTTACCTGTCAGCAACTTGGGCTGAAAAAATGCGCAAAGCTCATCAAAAAGCGTCTCTGCCTCGAGCATCCGGCCTTCACCCACTTCGCCACAGGCCTGATCCCCACTCGCAGGGCCAAGAATTTTCACGTCATCGCGACTCAACAAAGCTATATTCCGCTGCGTAGCCGGGTGCTCCCACATCTGCCGATTCATGGCTGGAGCAACCAGCAAAGGACAATCGCGCGCCAGGCATAGGGTCGACAATAAGTCATCACAAACACCATGCGCCAATTTAGCCAGAACGTTGGCTGTTGCTGGAGCAATCAGTACCGCAGCCGCACCACGCGTCAGGTCAATGTGAGCCATACCATGACTTCTGCCGTCATCCCATAGCGACTGCCGCACAGGTCTTCCTGTCAACGCCTGAAATGTCATGGCACCAACAAACTCACTGCCTGCCTGCGTGAGCACAACATCAACGGCAGCACCCGCCTTAACCAGCAGCCGCGCAAGCTCAGCTGCCTTGTAGGCCGCAATACCTCCAGTGACTCCCAACACGATACGCTTACCCGCAAAAACATCCATGACATTACAATCCACGATCAAGCATTGATTAAAGGATTGTAAACCATGGCCATATGTGATTGGCCCATTGCCGAACGTCCACGCGAACGATTACTGGCAAAGGGGGCAGCAGCGCTATCTGATGCCGAACTGCTCGCCATATTTTTGCGCGTAGGCATTCGTGGGAAAAGTGCCGTAGATCTCGCTCGTGACTTATTGGCTCAATTCAAAGGCGAACTTGCCGAGCTGGCGGCGGCGAGTACTGCAAGCCTCTCCAAACTACCCGGCATTGGCCCCGCAAAAGCTGCCCAGCTCAGTGCCGCGCTTGAGCTAGCTCGCCGCTCCCTTATCCATCCTCTCAAGGAACGCGATGCACTCACATCCCCCCAAGCGGTACGTGACTGGTTACGTTTGTCTTTAGGAGGATTACAGCACGAAGTATTTGTCGCCCTGTGGCTTGACGCACAAAACCGTCTCATTTCTAGTGAAGAACTTTTCCGAGGCACCCTGACGCAAACCAGCGTATACCCTCGTGAAGTAGTGAAACGCGCGCTCGCGAATAATGCCGGTGCCGTCATCTTGGCCCATAACCATCCCTCTGGCGCCACGGAACCTTCATCGGCAGATATAGCACTCACTTCGATGCTAAAGCAGGCACTTGCCTTAATTGAGGTTAAAGTACTTGATCACTTCGTCGTCGCATCAGGCACCTCACCGCTCTCTTTTGCCGAGCGTGGATTAATCTAAAAAGGGGTGGGCACTCCGCGCATTATTTGGTATACTGCCCAGCTCTGCAAAATCAGCATTCAGGAGCACTAAACATGTCGCGCGTATGCCAAGTGACGGGTAAAGCCCCCATGGTGGGAAATAATGTTTCTCACGCTAACAATAAAACCAAACGTCGTTTTCTTCCCAACCTGCACAATCGTCGGTTTTGGGTAGAAGCGGAAAATCGTTTTGTCAGCCTGCGCGTATCCAACGCCGGTCTGCGTCCGATCGACCAAAAGGGCATTGAAGTC
>JALRCC010000184.1 GCA_023257495.1 Rugosibacter sp.
GCGATGACCGCAGTACTGGCACCCAATATTCACGCATCAGCCGTCCCATCGGCGTACCCTGCCCCGTTTCGGTAATCAGCCGGTTATTCGCCTTACTTAGCATGAAGCACTCCTCTCTGCATCACTTCTCACCGTTTAGCGCATTCTTTCGCGAATTATCACAAGCGAGTAAAAGCCTACTCACGTATTCCCAAGTCAAACCTGATTAGATATAAATTTGATAACATTGGGTCAGCTACGTGTGGTCGTGAACTCTGTTGGTCGTGAACTGTTATTGTTTCTGGCAGTTGGCGTAAGTTTCACTCAATTTATGCTGATTGCGCTCTTTTTTGTTCAAAAGCTTTAATCTTGTCCTGACCCTTTATCGTTCGATCTGAAAATTCTATGCTATTTATCCTCTACTACATTGTTGCCATCACTGTTCTGGTGATGCACTTTACCGGCTTTCTGGCTCGGAATAATTTGGAATGGGTCGTTTTGTTACTCGCAGTCACAGTGTTCCCCGCAGTCCTGTATCTTTAATTTTTCAAACAAACTTATGGCTTGCCAATCTCGCTAGGAAAACAATCCTGCCAGGCAAAGTTAATGAAAATATCCAATAAAAAAAAGCCACTGACTAAAGTGGCTTTTTTTATTGGATTGTAGTTTTTATAAACTACACGCTTGCATAAATACGTTAACTCGGTCTTCGGGACACGGCACTACCTCGCCGCAAACCGAAATGCCCCTTGCACAAACATGAAAAAATCAATTCAGTTTTACTGACCATCCCCTGCTTCAAGCTCAACATCCATGCCAACGACAGTATCGAGCACGTTATTTACCAGTGCTTCATCTTGATCTGACCATTCGGCATCGGGAGTATTACTGGTAGTACTTAGTGGAGTGATATCGAAATCGACAAACTGGTCGCCAATTTTCAGCACCTGCATACCGGACGCATGATCTGCCAACTGCCACTCGTCAGGAACTTCAAGTTCGGCACGGACAAAGACCGTGATATTTTTCATGGTTACTCCAGTGGGATAAGAATGGGCGAACTGGCAGGATAAATCTGCACGAGCGCAGAACCTTGGCAATCCACAATAAAAAATCTGCGTGAGATGTGGCTTTTTGTGTGGCTGTTTTTGTGATGGATTGTGGCGTTTTTCTGCGGTTTTTCAGCCACATTTACAAAATTATGTTAGTAACCACTACCAAAAATCGCATTTTATTTGCTAGATTTTTGGTAGGCGCGATTGGACTCGAACCAACGACCCCCACCATGTCAAGGTGGTGCTCTAACCAGCTGAGCTACGCGCCTACTTAAGAGCCGAGGATTCTACCCGAAATGTGCATGGCGTCAAACTGTTTTAGGCGATTCTGGGAAAGCTACGCCCCATCTTCTGACAATACAAGCAGCCAAAGTCTCTTGAAAAATTGGATTGCATAAGCTCTGCGCTGGACAATCCTGTACTCCAATACGGGTTTACAGATCACGGGATGGGCGTTATAGTCGTGCAATGAATAGAACACGTCTCGGGAAAATAAGTACGTTTTTATTGCTCGGCCTCCTGCTCTCATCAGTTGCACAGGCTGATGAGCCTATCGTCATCCCCCCCCCCCTTCGGGTATCGTTCATTGACCGTGCGACCGCAACCGCCCAAGATGTCATCGATAAGGCTGTAGATCTGCTTAATATCCCTTACCGGTTTGGTGGAACCACACCTGAGTCCGGATTTGACTGCTCTGGCTTTGTGCGCCACGTATTTCGTACGGGATTTGGTTTGATTCTTCCACGTAGTGCTATCGACCAGAGCAAAGCTGGACGAGCGATTCCACCGACCGAGCTCAAACCGGGTGATCTGGTTTTTTTTAACACCATGCGTCGCGCGTTTTCGCATGTCGGTATTTATCTTGGCAACGATCAGTTTGTACATGCCCCACGTACTGGTGAACGGGTTCGTGTCGATAGTATGAGCGACAACTACTGGATACAGCGTTTTAATGGAGCACGACGTATCAATCCTGAATAATTGATTGGTAGTTCGGTCGAATCCTCTCTCTTTTGCAACACCGACTGTAATTTCAACCTACGACCCTGAGGAATGATCATGACCAACCCGGAAATTGCTGCAAAATCACCCTTCGCTGTTGCTGTTGAAGCTGGCAAGGATTACTACTGGTGCTCCTGCGGCAAATCCAAAGGGCAGCCATTCTGCGATGGTAGCCATAAGGGATCATCGTTCTCGCCATTGAAATACACTGCCAGCGAGAGCACGACCGTCTACTTTTGTGGCTGCAAACACAGCAAAAATGGGGCACTCTGCGACGGCTCGCATAAGTCGCTGTAACCTGAAAACTTCTTCAGGGAATCTAATCTGATTCGATCCGCTGTTCCACACGCTACAGCCGATGATTCCATGGCTGTCGACCGAGCTCGACTTCCCCCCGGTTAGCTCAGCCCTCACTGAGCCAGCCGGCCCTAATGGGCTTCTTGCTGCAGGGGGTGATCTTTCACCCCCCCGTTTACTTGCGGCTTATACGCAAGGAATTTTCCCTTGGTATTCACCCGGTGACCCGATCCTGTAGTGGAGCCCCGATCCACGTATGGTGCTCTTTCCGGACGGGGTCAAATTATCACGCTCTCTAGTCAAAACACTGCGTAACGCAGACTACAGCATTCGCTTTGATACTGCCTTTACTGCCACAATATCCGCTTGCGCACAAAAGCCACGGCCTGGACAAAGCGGAACCTGGATCAGCGCTGAAATGATAACGGCTTACGAAAAACTGCATCAACTGGGCTATGCCCATAGCGTAGAAACATGGGTCGATGGTGTATTGGTTGGCGGGCTATACGGCATCGCCATCGGACGGGCTTTTTACGGAGAATCAATGTTTAGCCAAGTGCGTGATGCATCAAAAATTGCGTTCGCTCATTTGTGTGTTTACCTCAAACAGCAAGAATTCGGCATAATCGATTGCCAAATGGAAACCACTCACCTCACCTCTCTCGGTGCCCGCCTGATGGACCGTAGTGACTTTGTTACCAGGCTGGCAGCATTGACCCAATCAGGCCCGCCTCCAGGCTCGTGGCCTGCCATGGCGATCGACGGTTATTTCAAGAGGGCGCAATGACACACCTACGCGATCTACCTGATTTTCCTTTATTGCAGTTCTATACCACTGCACCCTATAGCTGCTCCTACTTACCGAATCGCTCTGCTCGCTCACAAGTTGCCACACCCATCAACCTGATCGACAACAGAACCTATAGCGATCTCGTGCGATCCGGCTTTCGGCGAAGCGGCTTGTTTACTTATCGCCCCCGATGCGACCTATGCACGGCTTGTCAGCCAGTCCGCCTGAATGTCGCGCAATTTACGCCCAATCGCAGTCAGCGCCGCGCATTGACTCAGCACTCAGCGCTCACGGCACAGGATTGTGCCCTCACCTTTCGCGAAGACCATTACCAGCTTTACCAACGCTATCAAAATGCCCGTCATGCGGGCGGGGGCATGGATCAAGATAGCCGTGAGCAATACGCGCAGTTTTTGCTGCAAACGCATGTGAATAGCCGCCTGATTGAATTCCGTGAAAACGATGCACTGCGTATCGTGAGCATCATCGATGTTCTTGATGATGGTGTATCGGCTGTCTACACTTTTTATGATTGCGATGTTCCTCGCTCAAGCTTTGGAACCTTTGCCGTTTTGTGGCAAATCAACGAATGTCGGCGTTTGCAGCTGCCATGGCTATATCTGGGTTACTGGATTCGCGATAGTAAAAAAATGGCTTACAAAGAAAACTTTCACCCCTTGACAGTGTTACGCAAGGGCGAGTGGCAAGACTTTTCACCGCAACAAGAATTTGCCGACTGAATGATTTAATTCCAATTCGCAAAAAACTCAGCCCCCGCTGATGAGTTTATGTCGTTAGCGTTGGTCAGATACCATTTGTTGCTCACGTCGCCAATAAGCGCGAATAGCGAACCAAAGAACTCCCGCGCCACCCAAAAAAACCAGCAGTGGCCATCGAACGGGCTGATTCCATTCGGCACGTTTTACTGCCCTCAAGCCAGCATCCACACGCTGATATTTCAAGGTATTGTTACCCACCTTGCCTGGTTTGCGATTTTTCAGCCAGGCATGCTGCAAACTGTAATCCTTCGGATGAAAGCCCCATACCCATGGCGCATCGTCACGCAGTTGTTTCACCATCTGATCAATCAACATCTGACGTTGTGGGCCATTTTCCATCGTCTGCATCTGCGTGAACAAAGCGTCATAGTCAGGATTGCTGTAATTGGCAGCATTCGATCCGTCGTGCAGTACCGCCGACTGTGGGCCAGACAATAAAAACAGAAAATTTTCCGGATCGGGATAATCTGCATTCCATCCAAAATAAAAAAGCTGCGCAGCGCCCTTGCGTATTTTTTCCTGAAACCGGTTGTAATCCGTATTTCGTACCACTAACTGCACGTTGATTTTGCTCAGCTGCTTGTTCAGCCAGTCCATGCGTGATTTTGAACCAACGCCTGTCGCCGTTGTATCAAGATAGATCACCAGAGGTTCCCCTGTCGTGGCATCCCGCCCATTTGGCCAGCCTGCTTCGGCCAATAGTCGCTTCGCCTCAGCAATGGGTTTGCGTCGTGCCTGGCCATTAACCCAGTCATACATCGTGTGATTGATGCCTTCAGCGCCTTCGCGATAACCAAAGATCCCTGGCGGTATCGGTCCTTGTGCCGCAACACCACGACCGTTTTGAAAAATAGAAATGAATTCCTCTTGATCCAGGATGATCGAAATCGCCTGCCTTAGTTTGCGTGCACGTTCAGCCGTTGCTGGATTGCTGCCACCGACCAGTGGATCAAGCCAGTTAAAGCCCATGTAAAAGGTTGAGGTGGCAACGGACGTTGATAAGGTAATGCCTTGTGCCTGCATGGCATCGGTGAGCGTTGCCTCGCCACTGTCCATGACTTGCACAGCCTGATCAAAAGAATCTGAAGAGATACCTGATATGTCGTAATAGCCTTGCAAGAACTTGTTCCAGTAAGGAATCTGTTCTTTTTCGCGGGTAAAAACAATTTGATCAATAAAGGGTAAGCGTTTGCCACAATCATTCAACAACCCGGCCTTTTTATCCTCCGGCTCACCTTCACAAGGGTAAAACTGCTCATGAAAATTCGGATTTCGCTGCAATACCATGCGTGCATTCGGGTCGTTTTCCGTCAGCATGTAAGGGCCAGTGCCTACGGGATACCAGTCGAGTGTCAGATTTTTTTCTTTCATGCCTGGCTGGCTATAAAACTTATCCGCTTCCCAGGGCATAGGCGAAAAAAATGGCATCGCCAGCCAGTAAAGAAACTGAGGATATTTTCCCTTGATGCGAATGCGGTAATGGTATTTATCGATCACTTCCACACCGTCCAGAGTATGTTTTCGCAAATCCAGCCATTCATCGCGCCGTATCACCAGCGCCGACTTTTGCAGATTCTTGGCAAAGTCGACCAACCCGACAACATAGCCACTCATGAGCCCCAGGATAGGTGAATGCAATCGTGGATGTGCCAGCCGCTTTATGCCATAAACGTAATCTTCAGCAACCAGCTCGCGCGTTTCCTGCACAGTAAAATCGGCCAGCGTCGTCACGTGCGCAAGCTGTTCGGTCGATAAATCGTGATACAGGTAAGTGGTGAGGCCATCCCTAGCAGAATGTCGTGCAAAGGCAGGGTGCGGTTGATAGCGAATACCCGGCTTGATGGCAATAACGTAATCCGTAAAAGCGATCTGTGCTGCCGGACTATCGGCAGGTAATATTTTTCCCTCGGCATTCAGGTAACGTGGCTGAGGAACAGCCTCCGCCGTTGCCGGAACCAGGGTATACGGGCGCTTGAGGTAGTGATATTGCAGGGGCGGCTCGTAAATCTGGGCGGTAAAAGCAATTTCATCTTCGCTATACGACTGCACCGGATCAAGATGTTTTGGGCGATCAATAAATGCGGTGTATAAGATATTTTTCCCATGTTCTGCCGCAGGGTAAGGATTGTTCCATGCTTCCCCACACCCTGTCAGGAGCAAAACAAGCAAAGTAAAAAACAGGGAATGAAATGATCTCAACATAGCGGTGAGTTTAGCCGATCCGCTATAATCCAAAAACCTGATTTAACCGAATTCACACGAGGAAAGACAATGGGATTTCTTGCCGGTAAACGCATTTTGATCACAGGTTTACTCTCCAACCGATCCATTGCCTATGGCATCGCCAAAGCCTGTCACCGCGAAGGGGCGAGCTTGGCGTTCACTTATCAGAACGATCGCTTTGCCGATCGAGTCACCAAATTTGCTGAAGAGTTTGGCTCGCAGGCCGTGTTTTCCTGCGATGTCGCAGAAGATGCGCAGATAGAAAAACTTTTTGCCGACATCGCCAAGCACTGGGACGGTCTTGACGGTCTGGTGCACTCCATTGCCTATGCCCCGGCCGAAGCGATTGAAGGTGATTTTCTCGATGGCATCACGCGCGATGCCTTTCGCATTGCCCACGATGTATCCTCCTACAGCTATGCAGCACTTGCCAAAGCCGCTCGCCCGCTGTTACTCAAAGGCAACAATGCTTCACTCTTAGCGATGACCTATCTCGGTGCCGAACGCACCATGCCAAACTACAACACCATGGGGCTAGCCAAAGCCAGCCTCGAAGCGGCAACGCGCTATCTCGCCTTTTGTCTTGGGCCACAAGGCATTCGCGCCAATGCCATTTCTGCCGGCCCCATCAAAACCCTCGCCGCTTCCGGTATTGGCAACTTTGGCAAATTGCTGGCCTATAACGCGCACCATGCCCCCCTGCGACGCAATATCACGATTGAAGAAGTCGGCAATGCTGCTGCCTTCATGCTCTCTGATTTGGCCAGTGGCATCACCGGTGAAATCATGTTTGTTGATGGCGGCTTAAATACCACGGCACTGGGCAATACCGACCCCTTGCCTGGTTAATCCTCCCCATCCCCTGATTCCCGGCCTTCATCCGCATGAAGAACCTCTTTCATACCGTTGCTCTGATCGGCAAATATAAAAGCCCGGAAATTTCAGAATCGCTGGTCACACTCGCGGCGTTTCTTCGTAGCCACAATCTTGACGTGCTCATTGAAGAAGGTACGGCTACGCATATGGAACCGCATCACTACACCGTCGCCAGCTATGAAACCATTGGCCAGCGCGCCGATCTGGCGGTTATTTTAGGTGGTGACGGCACGCTGCTTAATGCCG
>JALRCC010000172.1 GCA_023257495.1 Rugosibacter sp.
TGCGCACGGGTGAGCGCAATGCCTGTCATATCAAGCTGCATCGCCGTATCACCAGCGCCGACTTGTTTGTTTTCTGGCTTACCGCTGGAAAGATCCTCAATATTCAAGCGGCCATCTTTTCTTTTCACCAGCGTGGCGGTCAAGCCATCCGCTTGCAGATCATTCACCACCACTTTTTTTGCCAGCAGGGGCATCACAGCTACGGCGATACGCGCCGAATCGAGCTTAAGGAAGTCACGCGTGCTGGCCGGTTCGGACAGCGTGGCATGGCCGAGTTTGACACCAACATTGGGCCACAGCGAGAGTTGCACCGGACCCGTGATGACCAGTTGGCGCTGCGTCTTGATAAAGACCCTGCGGGCCAGTTCAGCTTTGATTTTTTCGCCATCGAACAGGGCATACAGCACGCCTGCAAAAATTGCCAGCAGAAGCAATCCAATACTGACACCGATACCAGCCAGTCGCACGAGTTTCATTGGGTTCACCTTGACAGAAAAACACGCTAATCTAGTCAGCCAAACAACGAGGAGTCATGCCATGAAAACCAAGTTTACCCTGCTTCGCCTTTCTGCTTCACTTGCCTTGAGTCTTGACGCAAGCCTTGTCTCCTATTCTGCATGGGCCGAAAATGGCGGCATAGGGTCTGTCACCGTCACGCCGAATCCGGCTCAAGCTGAACAAGCAGTCACCATCACCATTGCGGCAGAAGGTGAAGCGCCCAGCCTGTGCGGCTTGTCCGTTGAATTTGGAGATGGCACGAGCGACAAGATCAAAATTAATGGCACTGACGCAAAATTTCCCATCACGCTGACCAAGACGTATGCGCATCCCGGCACTTATGTCGTGAAAGCCGAAGGTAAAAAAATCACCACGCATTTCCGTTGCAAAGGCGAAGCAACCGCCAGTCTGGTTGTACAAGCTGCCGCGAAAAAAACAGCGGCTGTGTCAGCAGTGACAGCGAGCTGCCCACCCGGCTACACCATGACAGGCAAGCCAAGCCGCACCGGTGCTTATCGGTGTAAAGCGGGTAAAGGCGCCAAAGCACCTGAAACGCCCATTGAATGCGCTGCACCCTTGACGGCTTTTCAAACCCAAACCACAGTAGGTTGCCAGGTAGCAAAGCCGTCGAAAAAATAATCATCCCTGACATTCGTTGCACTTGGCTTTAACTCCGGCTCTGATCGCTGCTGCACAGCGTAGCGATCAGAGCCGGATTTTTTCTTTCGTTTCGTCGAATTTCGAATTGATTCTTTTCGTCGAATTGATTCTTCAAAACTCGCCGTTTCAAGCCGTCGCGCTGACTCCGTTACTCCGCCAAACCTCGCCGATAGTGGATGGCTTCGGCCACCTGTGGCGCACCGATGGCTTCGGCATCGGCAAGATCGGCAATGCTGCGCGCTACCTTCAAGATACGATGATAACCACGCGCGGACAACGACAACCGCGCCATGGCTTGCGCAAGCAACTGGGCACCCGCTACGTCAGGCGTCGCGTGCTCGGTGATCTCATTCGGTGTGAGCTGCGCATTGGGTTTGCCCTGCCGCGCCAGTTGCCGATCACGCGCGGCCATCACTCGACCACGCACGGCGGTGGATGTTTCGCCCATCGTTCGCGTCGATAACTCCGCTTCGGAAATGGCCGGTACATCCACCATCAGATCGATACGATCCAACAACGGGCCGGAGAGTTTGCCGCGATAACGCAACACCTGATCGGGCGTGCAACGACATTTACCGGCCGGATGTCCAAGCCAGCCACAGG
>JALRCC010000260.1 GCA_023257495.1 Rugosibacter sp.
CACTCGTTTTCGTGCCAACAAAGAGTCCGTTTGACTTTTAAGTTTTTTAATTTCGGCAATATCCTTGTCCAGAAGAGCAATTTCAGACTTGAGAAATTCATTCTTGTTCATCTGCCCATCAATTTGCCGATTAATGATGCTAAACCCCAAAAACCAGATGAGTCCGACTAAAACCGTTACTAGCCCCAGCAAGACATAGAACTGTTGACGCCTCGCTCGACGAGCTTCTTCACGATGGGGAAGCAGATTTATCTTGATCATTAGTCAAACTTTCTCAATGCAAGACCACAAGCCACAAGCAACGAAGGTGCATCCATTGCTAATTGCTTGGCACGAATACGCGGGGATATCGCCATGCCTGCAAATGGATCAGCCAGCAAGGTACTAACCCCTGTTTGCTGTCTGACACTATCGACTACCCCAGGAACGAGAACTGAGCCTCCTGCCAGAATGATGTGGTGGACCTCATTATGCGGAGTTGATGTGAAAAAGAACTGTAGCGCCCGCGCAACCTCTTGGGCCATCTTCGTAACAAACGGATGAAGGATTTCTGCTGCGTAATTATCAGGAGGCGTTCCCGAACACTTCATCAACTCAGCCTCTGCAGAGCTCACACCATACACGCGCACAATGTCATCGGTCAGCTGCGTACCACCAAATGCCTGCTCGCGGACATATAACTGCTGCTTATCCTGCATGACAGTAACCTTCATTACCGCCGCCCCGACATCAATCAGCGCAATGATTTGCCCTTCTCCATTTTGCGGAAGCTGATTAAGCACCAACTCATAGGCAGCCTGAATCGCGTAAGCCTCAATATCAACGACTACGGGCTTTAATCCAGCCATTTCTGCAGCAGCAACTCGATCCTCAACGCGCTCTTTACGCGACGCGGCAAGCAGTACCTCAACATCGTCCGGATTATTGGGTGATGGGCCGATAATCTGAAAATCCAGATTGACCTCTTCCAGGGCAAAAGGCAAATATTGATTAGCCTCTGACTCCACCTGAATTTCCATTTCCTGCTCACGCAAATTAGCTGGAAGCGTAATTTTTTTGGTAATGACGGCCGCTGTTGGTAGCGCCAAAGCCACATTTCGCGTACTCGTGCCCAACTTGGCCCAGCAACGCTTAAGCGCATCCGATACCGCCTCTAACCCTGCCATATTGCCGTCAACAACAGCATCTCTTGGCAAGGGCTCAATAATGTATCGCTCTACATAGGGGACACCCTTACCGGCATCAACCAATTCAACCATTCTGACCGACGTTGAACTAATGTCTACACCAATCAAAGGGCGAAGCTTAGGGTTGAAAATGGTTTTCAGCGAAGAGATGTCTATCTGCAAAACTTTTCCTTTGAAAATAAAGCTCTATAAGGAATACACATAATCTACTTTAAATCCTAACAGCAACCATACCGCCTGTAAAGAAAAATATCACTATGCTATATACAGCTCTGCGCTTTTTCGTGTGAGACTATAATGCACAATATCAAACATTACACGTTCAGTCCCATTTGTTTTGTCACTCTCATCTGCTTTTTCACTTGATCGCTGGGCGTTGCGGGTTCCGCTCCTGATTGGCGGTGCCTTGCTGGGTGTCGCTGCCCTGACTGGCATTATTCTGATTCTTGCCTACCCTCAGCTGCCTTCGCTGGAATCTGTAACGGATTACCGTCCCAAAATACCACTTCGCATCTATTCAAGTGATGGTTACTTGATTGGTGAATTTGGTGAAGAGCGACGTGATTTTGTTCGTATTGAGGCTGTCCCCACGGTCATGAAACAGGCCATTCTTGCTGCGGAAGATGACCGTTTCTACAAACATCCTGGCGTCGATACCATGGGCGTGTTACGCGCAGCGTTTGCCAATTTAGTCAGTGGTGGCAAGCGACAAGGAGCCTCCACTCTCACCATGCAAGTGGCACGCAACTTTTTTCTTTCCAGTGAAAAAACACTGACTCGCAAGTTGTACGAAGCCCTCCTGGCAATCAAGATTGAACACAGCTTGAGCAAGGATGAAATTTTTCAGCTCTACGTCAACCAGATTTACCTGGGACAACGCGCCTACGGATTTTCATCTGCGGCGCAAATTTATTTTGGCAAACCACTGAAAGACATTACAGTGGCCGAAGCCGCCATGCTGGGCGGATTACCCAAGGCACCCTCCGCATATAACCCCGTGGCCAACCCCAAACGTGCTCAACTGCGGCAGCACTATGTGTTGCACCGTATGCTTGAACTTGGTTTCATCAATGAAGCGCAACTAAAAGACGCCCAAGCAGAGGTACTGAAGGTAAAGCGCAGCCCCAATGACTTTGGTCTGCATGCCGATTATGTAGCCGAAATGGCGCGCCAGATTACAGCGGAACGATTCCCTGGCGACATCTACAGCAGTGGCTATCGCGTTATCACGACCATTACCAAGAATGATCAACAAGCAGCCTATCGCAGTCTGCGTAAAAATGTCTTCGACTACGACAGGCGTCATGGCTATCGAGGTGCCGAAACCTACGTCGACATGACGGCTATTGCCCCCGACCAAGACGTAGCCTTGGAGGACTTGCTCAGTGATTTTTCCAGTAGTGACGATCTGCTACCGGCACTTGTACTGGCCGCATCACCAAAAAATGTTCAAGCCATTTTACGCAGCGGCGAAATTGTAAACATCCATGATGATGGCCTGAAATTTGCCGCCCACATGCTGGACGATAAAGCCTCACCGAATAAACGCATACGCCGCGGAGCCGTCATTCGCGTACAAAAAGCGGATAAAGGCTGGCAAATACTCCAGTTGCCGGACGTACAAGCCGCTTTTGTCTCGGCCAGCCCGGTTGATGGCGCTATCCGCGCCTTGGTAGGCGGCTTTGATTTCAACCAGAGCAAATTCAACCACGTCACCCAAGCCTGGCGCCAGCCGGGATCGAGCTTCAAACCCTTCATTTACTCAGCTGCCCTGGAAAAAGGCTACACACCTGCCTCGGTGTTCCCTGACGAACCCCTGTCCGTCTCCGCAGACGAAACAGGTTCTCAAGTGTGGGCACCAAAAAATTACGATGACAAATATGAAGGCCCGATGACCTTGCGCACTGCCTTGGCAAAATCAAAAAACATGGTATCGATTCGGTTATTACGCGCCATTGGTGCCCGCTATGCGCAAGACTACATCACCCGCTTTGGGTTTGATGCCGACAAACACCCACCCTATCTCACCATGGCTCTAGGCGCTGGCATGGTCACCCCATGGCAGCAACTCGTGGGTTACTCGGTGTTTGCCAATGGTGGCTACCGTATTACCCCTTACATCGTACGTCAAATTCTTGACAACAAAGGTAACGTTATCGCCAATACTCAACCAGCCATTGCTGGTGACGAATCGCTGCGCGTGATTGATACCCGCAATGCCTGGCTCATGGATAGCATGATGCATGACGTTGTTCGCCGTGGCACGGCAACGCGTGCCGCCATCGCTTTAAAGCGCGGCGATCTCGCCGGCAAAACCGGCACAACCAACGACTATATCGATGCCTGGTTCTGCGGTTACCAACCCACTGTTGTGGGGATAGCCTGGATGGGCTTTGATTCACCAAAACGCCTGGGTAACGGGGAAACAGGCGGGGCTGCCGCCTTACCTATCTGGATTGATTATATGGAGCAAGCCCTCAAAGGAGTTCCTGAAAGCTGGCCGGAAGCCCCCCCAGGAATGCTCTCGGTCGCGGTGAAAGACCCTTCTGGCGCGGAAACAAACGAAATGGTCTACAGCGAACATCTACCCTCGGCCCCGGAGGAAAGCCCCCCCCATAGAGGCACAGCAACTCCCCACTCCGGTGGAGGATGCAAAACCCAAGGCCGTCATACGATCGCCTCACTAAGCAAAGCAGCAATAGGAAGAAGCCTTAGGGAAAAGTCAAGGGACATACTGACATTACTAACAGCATCAGAAGTCACCAGACTGCTTACAACGTTATATCGATTCCTGTTTGCTCACACAACACGCGCGCCACAGCCGCCCATAATGCCTCGCCATCACGGGTAGTAAACCAACCGTCGTCTTTCGGTCGAAAGTGATAACCCCCTGATTTTGCCGCTATCCAAATTTCACGTGCCGCCGTGTGCCGGTTAATAATGATTTTCGACCCATTGTCACATTCAATCTCGATCACGCCTCCGGGTTTGGTTTCCACATCAAAATCTGCACCACTCTCGCTAACAGCTTCAAGCGCTGCTTCAAGGCGTATTAACTCCTCATCTGCCCTGCGTATAAATTCCTGCTCATCCATCGCGTGCTACCATCCTCTCCTTGTCGTTAGACCCCATTCACATTGTTAATTTGTTAATCCACTTACTTGAATCTCTGTCATGCGAATACTTATCAGTCTGCTGGTTTTACTGCTCAGCCTCACCGCTTGCGGCACAAAAACGCCCTTGCAACTTCCTTCTGCGCGTGTTTCGATTGTAAGTGAAGGCAGCACCTGTGCCATGAACAAGGTCGCGCCACGCCTTGACCAAATGACCACCTAAACGGCTTATCCCTGCTTATCGCTTTGTTATTAGCCGATAGACAAGCGAACCATCTTACATTCATACCATGCATTTAATCACTCATCCGCTGGACCCAGCTCACGAAAATCACAGTGCAACCATCGAAGGCGTTGCACTCCAACAAATTGCACAGGCGTTTGACACACCCTGCTACGTTTATTCCCGCTCAGCGCTAGTTCAAGCCTATACAGGCTACCGTAGTGCCCTGATCACGCATGGCATGGGCGACCGATCGCTGATTTGCTACGCAGTCAAAGCTAATGCCAATCTAGCCATTCTGAATCTTTTCGCGCATCTTGGCGCAGGATTTGACATCGTATCGGGCGGCGAATTAACCCGCGTACTCGCTGCCGGGGGCAAAGCCGAAAAAATCGTGTTCTCAGGCGTTGGCAAATCGCGTGCGGAAATGCGCGCAGCGCTTACTGCAGGCATCCACTGTTTCAACGTGGAATCAGCCAGCGAGCTCACGCAACTCAACGCGGTCGCTGCCGAATTAAATACTCGCGCGCCCATTTCTTTGCGCGTTAACCCTGACGTTGACCCGAAAACGCACCCCTATATTTCTACCGGCTTGAAAAATGCGAAATTCGGTATTGCCATTGATGACGCTTTCGCACTGTACCAACACGCTGCATCGCTACCACACCTATCCATTACCGGCATCGACTGTCACATTGGCTCACAACTGCTAGATCCGGCACCCGCCGCCGAAGCTATTGATAAAGTGCTCGCACTTGTCGATCAACTCGCCCACGCCAACATTCCGCTCTCGCACATTGATATTGGCGGCGGCATGGGCATCCAATACCACGCCGATGAACCTGCGCCTGCAGTGGCTGACTATCTCGCGCCGATTTTGCAAAAACTGGCCGACCGCAAAGAACACATCATTCTTGAGCCAGGCCGCTCCTTGGTAGGCAACGCGGGTTTGCTATTAACACGCGTGATGGTGACAAAACCCGGCGAAGAGAAAAACTTCGCTATCGTGGATGCCGCCATGAATGACTTGATGCGCCCTGCGCTGTATGACGCCTATCACGAGATCATAAAAGTCGGCGCTGGTGATACGGCGGAAAGCCACTCCGTTTCGAGGGCGGCGCAAGCGCCCGAACAACGCTGGGAAATTGTCGGCCCGGTATGTGAATCCGGTGATTTTCTTGGGCACGACCGTAAGCTTGCGCTGGCCGAAGGCGATCTACTCGCCATTCTCTCCGCCGGGGCTTATGGCATGGCCATGGCATCCAACTACAACACACGACCACGTGCGGCCGAGGTGATGGTGGACGGTAACCACCTACACCTCATCCGCCGTCGTGAAACAGTCGCCGAGCTTTTTGC
>JALRCC010000010.1 GCA_023257495.1 Rugosibacter sp.
CTGGATACTTTCAAAGAACTTGAGCGCCAAGGGTTCGAGGCGACTTATCTGGTGCCGCAAGACAATGGTCTGGTGTCCCCGGCGCAGTTTGCCGCAGCGCTCCGTCCGGATACAGTGCTGGCTTCGGTGATGATGGTGAACAATGAAATCGGCGTGATACAGCCCATTGCTGAACTGGGTGAAATTTGTCGCGAAAAGGGCGTGATTTTTCACGTTGATGCTGCGCAGGCAACGGGCAAAATGCCGATTGACCTGACAACGCTGAAGGTTGATCTGATGTCATTCAGCGCACATAAAACTTACGGCCCGAAAGGTGTGGGTGCGTTGTATGTGCGTCGCAAACCACGTATCCGGTTAGAAGCGCAAATGCATGGCGGCGGACATGAGCGCGGGTTGCGTTCCGGTACCTTGGCCACCCATCAGATCGTTGGCATGGGTGAGGCGTTTCGCCTTGCGCGGCTTGAGATGGCAACCGAAAATGAACGGATACGCATGCTGCGTGATCGCCTGATGGAAGGGCTGATGGATATCGAAGAAATTTATGTCAATGGTGATTTGACTCAGCGTGTGCCACACAATCTCAACTTGAGTTTTAACTATGTCGAGGGTGAGTCGCTTATCATGGCGATCAAGGATATTGCCGTATCGAGCGGTTCTGCGTGTACTTCGGCTAGTCTTGAGCCTTCCTACGTGCTGCGTGCGCTGGGGCGCTCGGATGAGTTGGCCCACAGCTCGATTCGCTTTACGTTGGGTCGATTTACGACGGAACAGGATGTCGATTTCACGATCAAATTGTTACACGAGAAAATTGGCAAGTTGCGTGAGTTGTCCCCTTTGTGGGATATGTTCAAGGAAGGAATCGATCTGAATACCGTGCAGTGGGCTGCGCACTGATCGCGTGTGAGGTTGATACGCAGCCCGGTGGGCCGTATCGCCTGATTTGATGGCGATAGTGATTAAACAAAGAAATATTGAAAATTGAAGGAGTAAAAAAATGGCATACAGCGAAAAAGTACTGGATCATTACGAAAACCCGCGTAACGTGGGTTCTTTCAACAAGGAAGATGACAACGTGGCAACCGGTATGGTCGGCGCGCCTGCCTGTGGCGATGTGATGAAGCTGCAAATCAAGGTAGGCAAGAACGGCATTATCGAAGATGCCAAATTTAAAACCTATGGTTGTGGCTCAGCCATTGCTTCGTCTTCCCTGGTGACTGAATGGGTCAAGGGCAAGACGTTGGATCAGGCGCTGGAAATCAAGAACACGCAGATCGCCGAGGAATTGGCTTTGCCCCCGGTAAAAATCCATTGTTCGATTCTGGCAGAGGATGCAATCAAGGCAGCCGTTGCTGATTACAAGCAAAAGAGGGGTGGCTGATCATGTCAGTTACCTTGTCCGAGCCAGCAGCGCAGCATGTCGCGGGGTTTCTTGCCAAGCGTGGCAAGGGAGTCGGCATTCGTCTTGGCGTCAAGACTTCCGGGTGTTCTGGCTTGGCCTACAAGCTGGAGTTTGCAGATGATGCATTGCCTGAAGATCTGATATTTGAAAGCCACGGCGTCAAGGTGCTGATCGACCCTAAAAGTCTGCCGTATCTTGAAGGAACGGAGTTGGACTATACGAAAGAAGGCATGAATGAGGGGTTTAAGTTCAATAATCCCAATGTCAAAGGCGAGTGCGGTTGCGGCGAGTCGTTTACAACAACGACTTGATTGGCGGGCCATGCGTTCAGAAAACTCCGTGCTCGGATCCGATTTTTCGGCGGATCACTTTGCGTTGCTGGATTTGCCGCGCCAGCAAGCGTTGAATGGTGCCGAGCTTGATCAGAAATTTCGCAGCCTGCAGGCCTTGGTTCATCCTGACCATCATGTGCAGGCAGGTGATGCGCAACGGCGCTTGGCCATGCAGTGGGCAACCCGCGTGAATGAAGCCTACCAGGTACTGAAGTCTCCTGGATCACGCGCACTTTATTTGCTGACTTTGCTGGGTGTTGATCCGCAGGTGGAAAACAATACGGCAATGCCGGTCGAATTTCTGATGCAACAGATGGAATTGCGTGAAGAGGTCATGGCCGCACGAGGCGCGGGCGATGAAGCTTTTCTGGAAACTGCCCACGAGACATTGCAGCGTGAGATTACTGGATGTCATCAACAGTTGGTTGCGCTGATCGATCAACAGAAAGATTACAAAACAGCTGCTGAACTTGTGCGCAAGCTCATGTTTCAGGAAAAGCTATTACATGAAATTAATGACGCGCTCGAAGCCGTCGACCCTTAAAAAATACTATGGTTCTTTTGCAAATTGCTGAACCGGGTGAGTCGGTCGCGCCTCACCAGCATCGCCTGGCGGTTGGCATTGATCTTGGTACAACGAATTCGCTGGTGGCAACCGTGCGTAGTGGAATGAGTGTGGTGTTGAACGATGAAAAAGGCCACCCGTTGCTACCCTCGGTGGTTCGTTATACGGCTGACGGCACTGTTGGCGTTGGCTATGTTGCGGAGCCTTGGAAATCGGTCGATCCAAAAAATACGATAGTGTCAGTCAAACGTTTCATGGGACGAGGGCGTGCGGATATTGTGCATAAAGAAACCCTGCCCTACGATTTTGTCGATGCTGACGGTATGGTCAAGATCAAGACGGTGGCGGGCATCAAAAGCCCGGTAGAGGTCTCGGCAGACATTCTCAAGACCTTGCGTTTGCGTGCTCAGGCTGCGTTGGGTGGCGAGCTTACCGGTGCAGTGATTACCGTTCCCGCTTATTTTGATGATGCGCAACGCCAGGCAACCAAGGACGCCGCGCAGCTGGCAGGCTTGAATGTGCTGCGCTTGTTGAATGAACCAACAGCTGCAGCAATTGCCTATGGCCTGGATAATGCGGCTGAAGGTATTTATGCCGTTTTCGATCTGGGCGGAGGCACATTTGATATTTCAATTTTGCGTCTTGCCAAAGGCATTTTTGAGGTGCTCGCAACCGGTGGAGATTCCGCGCTGGGTGGAGACGATTTTGATCATCGCGTGTTTTGCTGGATCAGCGAACAAGCTGGGCTTAAGCCGCTAACAGTGCACGATACGCGTCTGTTACAAGCGCATGCGCGCGAAGCCAAGGAATATCTTTCGCAACATGGCGAGGCACCGATTACCGTCAAGCTCAGCAGTGGCGAATATGTTGATTTGGTGCTTACTACCGACGTATTCACCGAAATCACAGGCACGCTGGTGCAAAAAACATTATCCGCTACCAAAAAAGCGCTGCGCGATGCAGGCTTGACCGTTGCTGAAGTGCGTGGCGTGGTGATGGTGGGTGGTTCAACGCGTATGCCGCAAATTCAGCGTGCTGTGGGTGAGTTTTTCAAACAGGAACCACTGAATAATCTTGACCCGGATAAAGTGGTTGCGCTGGGTGCTGCGATGCAGGCGAATCTGCTGGCCGGCAATCGGACGGCGGGTGATGACTGGTTATTGCTGGATGTGATTCCTTTGTCCCTGGGTTTGGAAACCATGGGTGGGCTGGTTGAGAAAGTCATCCCGCGCAATTCGACCATACCTGTTGCACGAGCTCAGGAATTCACGACATTCAAAGATGGCCAAACGGCCATGTCTGTCCATGTAGTACAAGGCGAACGTGATCTGGTTTCAGTCTGTCGCAGTTTGGCGCGGTTTGAGCTGCGCGGCATTCCTCCCCTGGTGGCAGGTGCGGCGCGCATACGTGTCACTTTCCAGGTGGATGCTGACGGGCTGCTTTCGGTTTCGGCGCGTGAGCAGACCACGGGGCATGAGGCGCGGATTGAAGTTAAACCATCCTACGGCCTAACGGACAACGAGATTGGCGAGATGCTTAAAGATAGTTTCTCGCATGCGCGTGAAGATGCTTCCTTGCGGGCGTTGCGCGAGCTTCAGGTTGAAGCCAGGCGCTTGCTCGAGGCCATTCAGTCTGCCTTGATGGACAGCGCCGATATTCTTTCAGTGGATGAACGCGTGCGTATTGATGCGGCCATGCTACATCTGCAAAATGTGATGGATAGCGATGACCGTCCGGCAATCGATGTAGCCATGAAAGCACTCAACGATGCAACCGATGAATTTGCTGCACGACGGATGAATCAAAGCGTGCAGCAAGCCCTCGCCGGAAAAAATATTGATCAGGTAACGTTATGACGCAAATAATCGTTTTGCCCCATCCCGAGTTGTGTCCTGAGGGTTCTGTCATTGAGGCGGCTGCTGGTAGCTCGGTGTGCGATGCCTTGCTTGAAAATGATATCGACATTGAGCATGCCTGTGAAAAATCCTGCGCTTGCACGACTTGTCATGTGGTGGTGCGTGAGGGGTTTGCATCCCTGACGCCTGCCGAAGAACTGGAAGAAGATATGCTCGATAAAGCCTGGGGGCTGGAGCCGAATTCACGGCTTTCCTGTCAGGCCATTGTGGGCATGACGCCCCTGGTGATTGAAATACCCAAATACACCATCAACATGGTCAAGGAGGGCAAGCGATGAAATGGACAGATAGCCTGGATGTTGCACTGGCGCTGATGGATATTCATCCGGAGGTCGATCCCGCGCGTATCAATTTTGTTGACTTGATGAATTGGGTTCTGGCTTTGCCGGGCTTTGAGGAAGATGCAACGCATTGTGGTGAAAAAAAGCTGGAGGCTATTCAGCAGGCATGGATAGATGAGGCTGAATAAAGCCAGTTGAACGTTTCATGTTGATAGACACCCATTGCCATCTTGACGCCGCAGAATTTGACGCCGACCGCGAAACGGTTGCTCAGGCAGCAAGGCAATCCAATGTGTCGATCATCGTTGTGCCAGCCGTCGAACGGGCAAACTTTGGAGCAGTGGCCTCGGTTTGCCGTGAGCATCCGGGGTGCGTGGCAGCGTATGGAATCCATCCGTTATACGTTGCCAAAGCGCACGAAGAAGATCTTCAGGTCTTGCGTGACACTGTTGCCAGAGAACAACCGGTCGCGGTCGGTGAAATTGGCCTGGATCGTTTCGTTGCAGAGCGTGATGACACACAGCAGCTTCATTATTTTGTCGAACAACTTAACCTTGCGAAGGCAGCTGACTTGCCGGTTTTATTGCATGTGCGTCGTGCCATTGACCAGATTTTGCAGCAGCTGCGACGCGTGAAGGTGTGCGGAGGTATAGCGCATGCCTTTAATGGCAGCTCGCAGCAGGCAGAAGAATTCATCAAGCTAGGCTTTAAGCTGGGCTTTGGCGGGGCGATGACTTTTCCTCGTGCGCATCGCATCCGCAAACTGGCGGCGACGCTTCCGCTAGACGCTATTGTGCTGGAAACCGATGCGCCGGATATATCCCCGGAATGGAAAGTCGGCGCTCGCAACACGCCGGATCAATTGCCGCGTATCGCCCAAACACTGGCTTTGCTGCGCGGTGTTCCTCTTTCAGTGATTGCTGAAGCAACCACAGCGAATGCAGTCGCTGTTTTACCCCGGCTTAGTCCGGCTCATTTGATGTTTACCCCGTAACCCCAACCAGGAGATCACCATGAGTACTGTCAATTTTCACGGCAACCCTATCCGCCTTAATGGCACACTACCCAAAGCTGGCGCTAAATCGCCCGATTTTCAGCTGACCAGTGGCGCGCTTGCCGATGTGTCATTGAAGGACTTTGCCGGTAAGCGCAAAGTGCTGAATATCGTGCCTAGCCTGGATACGCCAACGTGTGCGACATCCACGCGTAAATTCAACGAGCTGGCTGCGAAACTGCCCAATACCGTCATTCTGGCTGTTTCAGCCGATTTGCCGTTTGCTGCCAAGCGTTTTTGCGATATGGAGGGAATCACGAATGTCGCGCATTTATCCACCTTCCGCCATCCTGAGTTTCTGGCAGCCTGGGGCGTTGGTCTGGCTGAAGGCCCTCTGGCCGGTTTGACAACGCGTGCCATTGTGGTTCTTGATGCCAATGATCAAGTCGTGCATAGCGAACTCGTCGCTGAAATTGGCGACGAACCTAACTACGATGCGGTATTGAAGGTGCTTGCTTAAAGCCTGTCAGACAGCAAAACAAAGCTGAAAAGACGCCGGACACGACAGACATGAAGTTTGTCGTGTCCGGCGTTTTTTGTTGATTGATGACGGTAGTCCGGATGGTTTCCACTGTAGGTAAGCGATAGGCTAAAATCGAGCGCTAAATTGTCCAGCAAGTGACAATAAATTTTATTCAGTTTAGGAGATTGACTTGAAAATTCTCGTCCCGGTCAAGCGTGTGATTGACTTCAACATTAAAGTCCGTGTCAAGGCGGATAACACCGGCGTTGATCTGGCAAACGTCAAAATGGCCATGAATCCTTTTGACGAAATTGCCGTTGAAGAGGCGTTACGTTTGAAAGAGGCGGGCGTGGCTACCGAAGTGGTTGCCATTTCTTGTGGTGTCACCGCGTGTCAGGAAACCTTGCGCACGGCCATGGCCCTGGGCGCTGACCGAGGCATTCTGGTTGAAACCGACGTGGAATTGCAGCCACTGGCAGTTGCCAAGCTGCTCAAGGCGATCGCACTTAACGAAACTCCGCAGTTGATTATTCTGGGCAAACAGGCCATTGACGATGACGCTAACCAAACTGGCCAAATGCTGGCAGCGTTAATGGGCTGGTCGCAAGCGACATTCGCTTCCAAAGTCGTCGTGGACGCCGCTGCAGGTTCTGTGACCGTGACGCGCGAAGTGGATGGCGGATCCGAAACGCTGGCACTGAGCTTGCCCGCCATTGTGACGACCGACTTGCGGCTGAACGAGCCGCGCTATGCCACCCTGCCCAACATCATGAAGGCCAAGAAAAAACCGCTG
>JALRCC010000101.1 GCA_023257495.1 Rugosibacter sp.
CTGGGGGCCGGGCTGTTCGGCCATGGCACGCTGACGGCCACCATGAATCTTGCGCCCAAGAGTCAGAGCGGCCTTGCGCTCGGTGCCTGGGGTGCGGTGCAGGCGTCCGGTGCCGGCGTTGCGGTTGCATTGGGCGGAATCCTGCGGGATATCGCCGCCGCAGTGGGCGGCCCCACCTTTGGTTACATGAGTGTCTACGCCCTTGAAGTGCTGCTGCTGGTGCTTACCCTGGTGGTCATGGCACCCCTGATGCGCGGAAAATCATCTTTTGAGGATTTGGGCAATAATACGCGGTCGTGATGCTTGGCCGGGCCTGCTTCATTTGCGAAGCCCCGGTTCTTGGTGGGTCTTATTGTTTTAACTGAAATGGGAGAGGCATATGAAAACGTGGCAGATTTTGTTGACTATCTGGGTATTGGGTGCAGGCTTCATGATCCTCAATCACTTCAATCGCGCCAATATCGAGCGTCTGAAGGGTCGCAAGTAAGTCGGCACGGGCCGCTGCTCACGCGGCCTGTTTTTCCATCGTGCTGAATTGTTGTCGTACCAGGGCAATGTGTTCTCTCAGTACATAAAGCTGATCCGCAAATGCCAGTGGCGGTTGGAGGCTGTTGACTGACGCCTCAATCTCGGTCAGGCGGCGATCTATGTTGTCGAGCTGAGCCGCCGTTAATTCTTCCCTCATGTCGCGTTCTATTTTCATCAGGCTGCCATACCAGCGATAAATGCGCGAGCGTACTCGCCAGCGGTAAAGGGGTGCGATCAAGCGTGACAGCGGCACGACCACAATCAAGAGTGGTACCACCACGAGCAGAATTCTGTCCACCAGGCTCGCCAACCAGAAAGGCAGACGCTTGTACAGGAAGGGCGATCCGGAAGTGTAGTAGCGACGCGCTTCTTCACTGACGGGAATGTCGTGTTCTATCGGTGCCGGGAATTCCCCGGCTTTCCGATACATGCCCGCTTTGCCATGAACTTCCCTTGCAGCTGCAATCAGCAAATCCGCAATCGCCGGATGCAGACTGTCTCTCGCGATCAGCTCGACCGGTATGCCTATCAGTGCAGTGTCGGTGGGAGGCAGATCAAGGGCCAGATCGAAACTGCCCTCCGGCGCTTCCAGCCTCGAAAGATAGCGCAGGCGTCGCAGGTAGCCATCGGCCTGTCGAAAGCTCATGAGCTTCACGCCGGGTTCGCGCATGAGTTCGCGAACCCGGCGTCCACGAACCTGTTCACCTGTGAGGAAAATCGCATCGGCCTTTTTTTCCAGCAGAGCCGCAATCGCATCCTCGCCATCAAGATCGAGCAGACGCGTGTCGGCGAAGCTCATGTCGTTTTCTTCGAGCATTTTCAGGGCGAGCAATTGAGTACCACTGCCGTCGGGGCCGATGGCGATGCGCCGGCCTTTGAGTTGCGTCAGGCGGTCCAGGGTGCGGCGATCCCGGTAGAACACCAGGAAGGGCTGTACATACATCGTACCCAGTGAGACAAGACCTGGAGATTGTTCGGCATCGGCTAGACCGGTTTGCACCAGCCCGACATCGGCGGCTTGATTTTTATCCAGCAGTCGTTGAAGGTTTTCTTCCGAGCCATCCGTCACCACGATCTTCACTCGAATGCCATGCGCACTGATGATTTTGGCGTAGCGTTTGGCCGTGTTGTGAAAATTACTGTCTTCCGCACCGCTGAGAATTAACACCGAGTCTGGCGGTGCCGGGCGTATCAGTTTGACGGCGAGCCAGCCTAAGGCCATTGTCACCATGAGCACGGGCAAGAGCACCAACATCATGTCGCGCCACGAAACAGCTACCAGCCTTTGCACAGGTCGCTGTATGGCGGCGCGAATTGCATGGGATTTAATGGTTTTCATGGGCGGCAGCACTGAATGAGTTTTGCTTTCACGGCGAGTTGACGTGGTGGCTCAAGATCAAGTCGGCGACGCATCACATTACGGCGCCCACTTGCCAGGGCACAAATTCACTTTGCCCATAGCCATGCAGCTCGCTCTTGCTCGCTTGACCCGAGGCGATTTGTATCATCATCGCGAAGATACGTTCACCCATCGCTGCAGTGGAACAGCTGCCGTCAATGATTTCGCCACAAGTGATATCGATA
>JALRCC010000135.1 GCA_023257495.1 Rugosibacter sp.
TTCATAACGACCACACAACAACACCAGCCCTTGCGCTTGCGATAGCTGCATCACCTTGTCGTGATTGAGCGGTACGCCTTGCGGCGACAGATAAATCGTGCGCGGCTTCGGCAAACCCTTCTGCTCTTGCCTCTGAGCTGCTGCGACGATCGCTGCCTCCAAGGGAGCTGCCATCATCACCATCCCGGGACCGCCACCATAAGGACGATCATCTACCGTGCGGTGATTGTCAGTCGTGAAATCCCGAGGATTCCATAAAGACAGTTCAAATCTTTGCTGCTCGTAGGCGCGTCGCGTAATACCCGATGCGGTCAACGCCGAAAACATGTCGGGAAAGAGCGTGATCACATCAAACTGCATACGCTGTACTCCCATGGCGGTGGGCATCTGAGCCTCACCATCATTACTTTTATCAATCCCAGCGCACGCTAATAATCGCGCTCCCAGTCCGCTGTTATCTTTTTGCCTGCCGGATCTACGGCAGTCACAAACTGCCCCACAAACGGAATCAGCATTTCCTGCGCCCGGGGCTCTGCGCCAGCCGGCGTGACTCTGAGAATAGGATGAGCGCCGTTATCCATCAGCCCGACGACTTCCCCCAGTAACTCACCCCGGAGGTTTTCAACTTGATGGCCGATCAGATCGACCCAGTAAAACTCGTTTGTTTCCAGTGCCGGAAAATGTGCACGGCGAATATGGATCGTCGCACCTTGCAGATTTTCGGCGGCCTCGCGGCCTTCGATGCCCATCAGGCGCGCTACCAGGTCTTCGCCCTGCGCGCGCACCTGCAGAACTTCAACGTCATGCAGTGCGGGTTTGTCCAGCCACCAGGTTTTCGCGCTGAGCAGCGCGCTGGCTTCTGAGGAGTAAGTGCGGATGCGTATCCATCCGGCGATACCAAAGGGTCCCGAGACATGCGCCACCAGAACCAGATCGTCGGGAACCGGAATTCCCGAACCGCCTTGCAAACTCACATCAGGCAGCTTTTTTGCCAGCCGCTTTCACCAGACGCTCAACGGTAGGCGAGAGCTGCGCGCCGACGCTTTGCCAGTGGGTCAGGCGGTCTTGCTTGATGCTCAGTGTTTCAGCAGCGCCGGACGCGACCGGATTGTAGAAACCGATACGCTCGATGAAACGGCCATCACGACGATTACGCGAATCGGTCGCAACGATGTTATAAAACGGGCGCTTCTTGGCGCCACCACGGGACAGACGAATTACGACCATGATCTTCTCGACAAAAGGGGTACGGACATAGGAAAAGACCGCGATTATAGCGTTTTTCACCTGCTGGCAACAAGTTCTCAAACGATCAATTGCTCTAGAGGCCGCCATTGGCGCACACTCTCGGCTTTTCGGGTATTTTCACAAAGAGCAATAGTTATATTTTTACTATGGAATTCATGGAATCCAATCCTGCAGAGCCCGGCACCGCGGCTCACAAGAGCAAGACTGTGGCTACTTTTCTCGCGCTTTTACTGGGTGCAGCCGGCCTGCACCGCTTCTACCTGCATGGTCTGAAGGATCGCTGGGGCTGGCTGCATGCGATCGGCCTGCCACTGTCGGCCCTACTGCTGTTATCAAATCCGGAACTCCCCTTGCTGATAAACACCCTGCCCTTGGTGATCTCCCTACTTGCCGCCAGCATCGAAACCTTTGTGCTGGGTCTGATGCCCGATGAAAAATGGGATTTGCGCTACAACCCCGCCTCCGGCATCGCGTCGGATAGCGGCTGGCCAGTGGCGCTGATGATGGTGGTGAATCTTTTTTGCGGCGCCACCTTGCTGCTGACGGTGCTGGCGCGCAGTTTCGATCTGATGCTGACCGGCGGTGCCTACGGCTGAGCGCCGTAGTGCCGATCAGCATAGTACGAACGAATCAGAACTGTTCTTCAGCCAATGCGAGAACGCCGGCACTACCCTCAACAATGGCGGCCCGCGAAGCGTCAGCCTGCGACAGGAAATGGTCTGCAAAAAAACGTGCCGTGGCCAGCTTGGCACTGTAAAACGCAACATCGCCCTCGCCTGCCGCAATCTTGCGCGATGCAACCAGAGCCGCACGCGCCATCTGCCAACCGCCAAAAACAACGCCGGCCAGTTTCAGATAAGTCACGCTACCCGCAAACGCTGCCTTGATATCAGACTTGGCGGTAGCCGCAATGTAATCGACCACATGTTCAAGTGCGACACTGGCCGCTGACAGACGTTTGTGTATGGCCAGCAAATCAGCAGATGCCGCTGCCGCAAGTTCTGCTTCGGTATGCCGGACCTGCGCGATGATGCTGCGCGCCAGAGCGCCTCCATCGCGCATGGTTTTGCGACCCACCAGATCATTCGCCTGAATCGCGGTCGTACCTTCGTAAATGGTCAGAATGCGAGCGTCACGGTAATGTTGCGCAGCACCAGTCTCTTCAATGAAGCCCATACCACCATGCACCTGCACGCCGGTCGACGCCACATCAATGGACAGCTCGGTAGACCAACCTTTGACAATGGGCACCATGAACTCGTAAAAAGCGGCATTCGCTTTACGTGTGGCCTCGTCGGCATGATGGTGAGCTGCATCGAATGCTGCGGCAGTCACATAAGACAAGGCACG
>JALRCC010000064.1 GCA_023257495.1 Rugosibacter sp.
ATTGATCTTGCTACAAAAGTTTCCGCATTTATTTAATCAGCGCTTCCTTAGCGCTCAGGTTGGTGGAAGGGCCCCCGGGCGCTTCCGGCACGGATTTGTCACGTTGGCAGCAACGCTGCGTTAACGAACCCTGATTTCAGCAGCTCGCCCGGTTCCGCATCGTTGACCCTCATCGACCCCTTCGTTGCTTGTAACAATGCAAGCACTTGTCGTGCCGTGGGCCGCCGGTCGGGCTCCGGATGAAAGATCTTCAGCAACAGGCCAGCCATGTCTTTGTCGGCGATTGTCTCGAGGCCCAGGGCTGCAGCTCTGAGCCTATCGTCCCGCATGGCTGGATCATTGCTGAATTTCCTCAACAGCTCTCGAGTGGCAATCTCGGCGCCGCCTCTGATAGGCGCCGTTGCTTTGATGGGGAAAGGCTCTCCCGTGAGCAGTTGATACAAGATGATTCCTGCGGACCAGATGTCCGTAGCAGCGCTCAGCTCAAAATGGCGATCCAGGTTGACGGCAACTTCAGGCGCCAACTGTTTCATGGCATCGACGGACGTGCCATTCAAGATATTTTCTTCCAGCAGGACAGATTTACCAAAATCAGCCAGCTTGGGGACACCACCCTCTGCAATGAACACATTGGCGGCTTTCAAATCACCGTGCACCATTTGCGCATCTTCATGCAATGCACGCAAGCCGCTAAAAATCGACCTTGCGATATATCTGTCCAAAACCTGTAACTTATCCTTGTTGGCGGAGTCTTTCGCGATCAATGCACTGCGCTTTTCCGGTGTAAGCGCAGCAAGAACGCCGGCCATATCCCCATAAGGCGCATATTCCATTGCCATGTTCAAGGCGCCATCATCATTACGCCATGCACCATGAAAAGTCAGAATATTCGGATGATTGGCGCGCGAGGCCAGATAATGACGATCGATTTCGGTTGCCAATCCCGCTGCTTCGGCGTTTGGTATGTGAGGATCATTTTCCTGCTGCAGTGCAGATTTGATGGCGATTTTTTGACCCGTGGGTGATTGAGCCAATCGAACCACGCCCTCCCCGCCTTTATTGATGATCTGGCCCATGGCGTAGGCCTGGCTCCCCACGATGATCTGGTTGTCATCACCCCTACTCACAGCATTGTCAAGAACCGCAGACTTCGCGGCGCCCAGCATTGTCGAAATAAAGTCTTCGCGATTGAGCTCCCAGTGCTGCCTCGCGACGCCTTGTTCGGATACGGGTATTTCACGGAACATGCTTTCCATGTTCGTATTCAGAAAAGATCGAGCCGCAGCCTTGAACTGAGAATCGAGTGCCGTGTAATTGCGCGGCGGCTGTCCTCCGGTTTGCCATTTATGAGCCAGAGATTTACCCAGGGCATGCGCCGCGTACTGTAGCGCCGCTTTGGTGTCCGAATCACCTTTTTCCCCTTGTTTTTCAACTAGCGCCTTTTTGACCTTGTTTCTTTGTTGTTGGAAGACGTGGTTGCGGGCGAACGCACGGTCCAGCCCGAACGAATCTGATTGAGTCACAGGAATCCCGTCGACCGCCACCATTTTTTTTACCAGGACTGAAATGGTGTCAAAACCTCGCTGATCCGCCGCTGATAATCGGTTTCTTAGCGCGGCTCTCTCTGTGTCATTCATCGAACACCAGCTTTGTATGAAATTCAAAATTTTCGTTTGATCGATGGGAATAGTCTGAGCACCGCCCTTGTCCCCTTGCACAGATGATTTGACAAAATTCTGGAAGCCGCCAAAGTTCGAAATAAGCGCCAATGAACTCGCTTGATTTTTTACGTCAGCCGGAGATGGCGGCCATAACTGGTTTGGCGACAGAGCGATGATGGCATTCAGTTCGGGTGTTGCCTGCAATCGCCATTGATCGAAACGGTGTCTGTTTGCGTTGCCACTCTTGTGAATATTGTTTGCGTTTGCAGCACTGTCCAAAGACTTAAGCGTCGTCAGCACCTGGCCAAGCCGATTTGCCTTGAGGGATAGACCGTTCTGAATGCCCAGGCTTTTCATAAGCAGATCGCTATCGACCATGGGATGCAGTTGCGTTATAGCCTCCTTGATTTTGGTGAACGCGAATTCTTTTTGCTGCGCTAATTTTTTGGGCGCAAAAGCTGCCAACCATTTTTCTTTTGCAGCGCTGCGCTGGAAGAGTTTGACAAGGGTCGTGCCGTCTTTGAGCTCGACGCTTTTGGCGTATAGCGAGTTTGTTTTGGAGCTGGTCTGATTACTGATGGAATTGACCGACAGCAAAATCTTTTTGGCCTGGTTTGCGGTCATTGGCGGGGTTTTCATGGCGCCTCGCCTCCCGTTGCGGTGAAAATCATTGAGTGCTCGGTGCCTTTTCAGGGTTCGTCGGCCAATGATGATCAAAATCAACACGCGCACATTCCTCCGGCCACTGACATCCATGGGGCCGGCCTCTACACAAGCCGACATCGAGACTCAGCCTCACGCACGATCAAAGGGCAGGATTTCGTAGAAAAGCACAAAATGAACGCAAAAAACGATAAAATTCTGCAAAAGCGACTAATTTCTGCCAAATTTATATCGCCGTAACATTGAGACCCTAATTCGACTACCGAACATGCCTCATCTACTCAGCATCAACGCGGGCATCGTTCAACCCCTGTTCGTCACAGCGGATGTGAATACGCACTCTGTCATGTCCGCAATTCGCAAAGCACCCTTCTTGGGTTCAGTCTCAGTCAACCGTCTGGGCATCGCAGGCGATGAGCGCGCCGACATGTCGGTGCATGGCGGTCTGGACAAAGCGGTTTACCTGTATCCGCATGAGCACTACCCCGCCTGGACAGCCGCGCGGGGGCGTGTGCTCCGTCGGCAAGAGAGTTTGCCCTTCGGTGCCATGGGAGAAAACCTGACCACCGAAGGTTTGCTGGAAACCGATCTCTGGGTGGGAGATCGCTTGGAGATAAATGCGCTTCTGCTTGAAGTGACCGAGCCGCGCGCACCTTGCTTTAAATTCGCTGCGCGCATGGGATACCCCCAGGCCATCAAGCACATGTTGCAATCGGGATTTACCGGGGTTTATCTGAAGGTGATCACACCCGCCGACATCACTGCAGGGCTGACGATACGCGTGCTGCCCGGCCCGCGTGAGGTCAGCATTGCGAGTATCAACGCTCAGCGTCTGAGGGGGCGCCAGCGGGACTTGTTCCCCTAGTCTGTGCTGCGGGCGTGACCCGCGGCACACTGCTCCACAAACGTCCCCATCCCGGGGGCCAGGGCAGCGCTTTTCCACTGTACGGCGCCACATTGGCGCGCAGTGAAACAACCGGCAGTTGAGCCGGTTGCGGCCCCGCGCTCTGATCCCATCCCAGCGAAAACGTGTAGTTGGGAAGCAGTGCGTCGCAGACATCGGCGAACCATTGGGTGTGGTCC
>JALRCC010000226.1 GCA_023257495.1 Rugosibacter sp.
GTCGTGCTGCACAAGAAGCGCAACAGGCAATGCATGCAGCTGAAGTTGCTGCGCTGAAATTAACCCAGGCACAAGCCCGGTTTGAAGAGAGATCAGCGCAAATTGATCGCGATTTGGTCGAGCTCTCGCGTCAGCAATCCACTGAGCAGTCACGCAGGGAGCGTGCCGAGCTAGAGGCAACACAGCAACAAGCGCAGCTGGCTACCTTGCGCGGACAGCTGGACCAGTTATTTGAAGCGCAGCGCCAGAAAGAGTCAGCGCTGCGCGAGGCACGACAGCTCGAAACACAGTTAGCGCGCGAAGTGCAAGAAGCCCATTTTTCTGAGCGTGAATGCTTATCCAAGCTGGAAGACAACGCGCGCGCTGCAACCACAGCCGCGAGCCAGCTCGCGCGAATTGCGGCGGAAACCGCTTCAGCCACGATGGAAGTCGCGAGCATTAGTGATGCAGTGCTGCAAGAGCAACTGCACCGTGCGTTAGACGATAAACGCGCCAAAGAGTCGGCGCTGGCAGAACGGCGAAATGCACTGGAATCGGCTGCCGCCGAGTTGCGCAGCCTGGATGAGCGACGCATGACGCTCGAGCAGAGTATTGCGCCATTGCACGAGCGCATCAATCAACTCAGGATGAAAGCGCAAGCGGCGCAAATGAGCGAAGCGCAATTCCAGGAGCGACTGGCTGAAATTAATTTACTCACCGAAGCGGATGAAGCGCCTTTTGCCGAAGCGCTCGCCGCGCAGCCTAAAGACAACCTGTTGCAAAGTGAGATCACACGGTTAAATCGTGAAATCGAAGCGCTCGGCCCGGTGAATCTGGCTGCCTTGGATGAACTGACCTCGGCCACTGAACGCAAAGGGTATCTGGATTTGCAGTCGTCTGATCTGGCCGAAGCGATTGGCACGCTGGAGAATGCCATTCGACGGATTGACAGCGACACACGTGAGCAATTGCAGGAAACCTACAACATTGTCAATGCTCAATTTGGCCAGCTATTCCCGCAGCTTTTTGGTGGCGGCGAAGCGCGCCTGATTTTGACGGGCGATGAAATTCTGGATTCCGGTATTCAGATCATGGCGCAACCACCGGGCAAGAAAAACACCACGATTCATCTGCTCTCGGGTGGTGAAAAAGCATTGACCGCCATTGCGCTGGTGTTTGCCATGTTTCAACTTAACCCGGCACCTTTCTGTATGCTGGATGAAGTGGATGCTCCGCTGGATGATTCAAATACCGTGCGCTTCTGTGAGATGGTGAAACGCATGTCGGCGCAAACCCAGTTTATCTTTATTTCACATAACAAGATTGCGATGGAAATGGCGCAGCAACTGATTGGCGTTACCATGCAAGAGCAAGGCGTATCGCGCGTGGTCGAAGTCGATATTGGTGAAGCATTGCGTCTCGCTGAAGAACAAAAGGTGGCATGAAAATGGCTTTGAGTGATTTACAAATTATCTTGATTGGTGCCGGAGCAGCTGCCGTGGTAGCTGTCTGGGCCTACAACATCTGGCAAGAAAGAAAACTTCGCCACTTGAGCAAAAAAATCTTTACTCATCCGCAAGACGATGCGCTGATCAGTTCGCAGACCAATTCGCCAGTCGATGTTTCGACCGATGTTGCGACTGGTGTTGCGACTGATATTTCGGTTAATGCACCCGTTAATTTGCCTGTGACCGAGCAATCAGCGGATGATGAAGAAACGCATGAATCGACCGACATGGCGGGACGCAAGGAACCCACTTTTTCAGCGGTTCATGATGATGCCGTAGCTGCCATCGATCCGCCGCAAGAAATTTCTGCAATGCCCTCTGCAGCAGAGCCTGCAAGCCGGATGGCGAGTGATCCAGCGCCCGGCGCACCGGTCGTCTTGCCTGCAGAATGGGCAGATCCGCTAACTCACTGTGTGCTGCATTTGAAAACGACGGAACCCACCTCTGCGCCCACGCTGTGGATGCTGCAAAAAGACGTGGCGGTGCAAGCGGACAAACCCTTGCGCTGGTTGGCGCATGATGATTTCACCAACGGCTGGCAAAAGATTGATGAACGTGCAACGGGTCGGCATAGTCATTGGGTTGCGGCATTACAGCTTGCTGATCGACGGGGTGCGGTTTCCGAGAATGCCTTGGCGCATTTTTTTGATGGCATGCAACGGTTGGCGCATCACATCGGTGCCGATTTATCTTTGCCTGATCTCGCACCGGTTGTTGCGCATGCCGCTGCCCTGGATGCCTTTTGTGCCACGGTGGATATTCAGTTCAAAGTGCATATCGTTGAATCTGCCGGGGGTGTCTTTAGTGGGACCAAGTTGCGCGGTATTGCTGAGGCAGCTGGCATGCAGCTCGAAGATGATGGTTGCTTTCATGCGCGCGATAGTGCAGGCGAAGAGCTATTCACTTTGATGAATCTCGGTAGCGAAGCTTTTACGCTCGAAAACTTGCGCTCTCTGGCAACGCATGGTTTATCGTTGAGTCTGGACGTGCCACAGGTGAGTGATGGGCCGGCTGTCTTTGCCCGCATGCTGGCCACGGGGCAACAGCTGGCACGGGCGCTGGATGGTGTGCTGGTGGATGCACAGCGCATGCCCTTGACGGATGTCATGACATCGGCCATTCGTGCCAAGATCGCAGAGTTGCAGCAAACCATGCGTGAGGTAGAGATCGTGCCAGGAAGTGGGCGTGCTCACTGCCTGTTTTCCTGATGACGAATGCCGTTGTCGCTGCGCGAATTTTGGCGTTGCGCGAGATCATCGAGCATCACAGCCATGCGTATTATGTGCAGGATGCGCCCACGATTCCCGATGCTGAATATGATCTCTTGTTCCGCGAGTTGCAGGCACTCGAAGCTGCGCATCCTGAACTGCTGACGCCTGATTCACCGACGCAGCGCGTGGGTGGCAAGCCTTTGTCGGTCTTTGGTCAGGTGAATCATGTCGTGCCCATGCTCTCGCTGAACAATGCATTCAGCCTGGATGAGTTGGCCGCTTTTGACCGACGTTGCCGCGAAGGCTTGGCTCAAACCGTCATTGATTATGCTTGCGAGCCGAAGTTTGACGGGTTGGCAATCAGCCTGCGTTATGAAAAGGGTGTGTTCGTGCAAGGTGCGACACGCGGCGATGGCACAACGGGCGAAGACGTTACGCAGAATTTACGCACCGTGCGCAATATTCCGCTGCGCTTGATGGGCAAGACTATTCCACCCAGGCTTGATGTGCGTGGCGAGGTGCTGATGTTACGTGCCGATTTTGCCAAGCTCAATGAGCGACAACGCGCGCGTGGTGAAAAGGAATTCGTCAATCCACGCAACGCGGCGGCGGGCAGCCTGCGTCAGCTGGATGCCAAAATGACTGCGCAGCGACCGCTGCAGTTTTTCGCTTACGGCGTGGCGGATGTCAGTGTCATCCAGGAAGCCGACTTGCTGCACGGCGTATCACCAGCGCCGACTTTTCATGACGAGGTGATGAATCGTCTGGCAGGTTGGGGCTTTACGCTGGCTGATGAGCGCATGGTGATGCGCGGCGCGGCAGGATTGGCTGCGTATTATGCAGAAATGGCGACAGCGCGCGCGCAGCTGCCTTACGATATTGATGGCGTGGTGTACAAGGTTAACGATTTGGCTAGCCAGGTGAAACTTGGTTTTGTCTCGCGTGCGCCGCGCTTTGCCATCGCGCATAAATTTCCCGCTGAAGAAGCGCTGACGACGGTGGAATCCATCGAAGTACAAGTTGGCCGCACGGGTGCGCTAACGCCTGTGGCGCGACTGACACCGGTCTTCGTCGGTGGCGTTACGGTCACTAATGCCACCTTGCATAACGAAGCCGAGGCACAGCGCAAGGATGTGCGTGTGGGCGATACGGTGAGTGTGCGTCGTGCAGGCGATGTGATTCCGGAAGTGGTGGCGGTTGTCCTTGAAAAACGGCCTATGCGCGCCGCGCATGGCAATGCGCCATTGCATCCGCCATTTGCCTTGCCCAGGCAATGCCCGGTGTGTGGCTCCGCCGTGGAAAAACTGGAAGATGAAGCGATTGCCCGCTGCACCGGTGGTTTGTTCTGCCCGGCACAGCGCAAACAGGCTTTGCTGCATTTTGCCAGCCGCCGCGCTATCGACATTGACGGACTGGGTGAAAAAATCGTTGAACAACTGGTGGATCATGCCATTGTTAAAACGCCTGCTGATCTGTACAAACTCGGTCTGGCTGGTCTGGCCAGTCTGCAACGCATGGCCGAAAAATCTGCCGCCAATATTCTGGCAGCCATTGAGAAAAGTAAACACACGACGCTGGCGCGATTTATTTTTGCGCTCGGCATACGCAATGTGGGCGAAGCGACCGCAAAGGATTTGTCACGTTACTTTGGTAATCTGGATGCCTTGATGCAGGCGAATGAAGACCAACTGCAACAGGTGCCCGATGTCGGGCCCGTGGTGGCGGCTTCGATTGCCCGTTTTTTTGCCGAGCGACATAACATCGAAGTCATAGAACAATTGCGGGCGGCGGGTGTGCACTGGGCAGAAGGCGAGCCGATGGCTCTGGCTGCTGCGCCACTGGCAGGAAAAACCTTTGTGCTGACAGGCACCTTGCCGAGCCTCTCGCGTGAGGCTGCCAAGGAAATGATCGAGGCCCAGGGTGGCAAGGTGGCAGGCTCGGTCTCCCGCAAAACGGATTACGTCGTGGCAGGAGAAGACGCCGGTTCCAAACTCGTTAAAGCGCAGGAATTAGGCATTACGCTGTTAACTGAAAATCAACTCAAGGAGCTGTTAAACCCATGACGCACCCCAAGAAAAAAATCACCAAGGCAGTTTTCCCCGTAGCAGGCATGGGCACGCGGTTTTTACCGGCTACCAAAGCCAGTCCCAAAGAGATGCTGCCCATTGTGGATAAGCCGCTGATTCAATATGCCGTTGAAGAAGCGGTGGCCGCAGGCATTACGGACATGATTTTTGTCACGGGCCGCTCCAAGCGATCGATTGAAGACCATTTCGATAAAGCCTACGAGCTGGAAAGCGAGCTCGAACGCAAGGGCAAGACCGAGATGCTTGAATTTGTACGCAACTTGCTGCCCAAGGACATCAACTGCATTTACCTGCGACAACCGGAACCATTGGGTCTGGGTCATGCCGTGTTGTGCGCGCAGCCGGTTGTGGGCGATGAGCCCTTCGCGGTGTTGTTGGCGGACGATCTGCTCGATGGTGAGCCGCCCGTGATGAAACAGATGGTCGATATTTACAACTACTACAAAACCTCGGTGATCGGCGTGCAGGATGTGCCCCGCGCGGAGACCAAAAGCTACGGCATTGTGGATGCAAAACCGCTGACCGAATCCATCGAGCAAGTGTCGCGCATTGTTGAAAAACCCTCGCCGGAAGAAGCGCCATCGACGCTGGCTGTGGTGGGTCGTTACATTCTTACTCCGCGCATCTTTCATCATTTGACGCGCATCGGCAAAGGCTCGGGTGGTGAAATCCAGCTCACGGACGGCATTGCCGCGTTGCTCGCAGAAGAGCAGGTGTTAGCTTACCGTTATCAGGGCAAGCGCTATGACTGTGGCTCAAAAATCGGTTATCTGGAAGCAACCATGGCGTTCGCTTTGCGCCACCCCGATGTGGGAACAGAATTCGCCGAGCTTTTGCAGCGGATGAAATGACACCCGAAGCAGATGACGCCCGAAGCCGCGCGAAAAATTCTGGATGAAGCCGACCTTATCTGTTCAGCAGAAAAGTCGGCGCTGGCGGTACGGCGGGTTGCTGCTGCTATTGGCGAACGATTGGCCCACAGCAACCCTCTGGTGCTGGCCATCATGGGCGGGGCGGTGGTTTTTATCGGCCAACTTTTGCCGCAGCTGGACTTTCCGCTGGATTTTGATTATCTGCAGGTGAGTCGCTACCGCGATAACACGACCGGCGGACAGCTATCCTGGGTGGTTGAGCCCAAAAGCACGGTTGCCGGACGCTGCGTGTTGGTCGTGGACGACATTCTTGATGAAGGGGTTACTCTCGCCGAGATTCGTCAGCGTTTGTTTGCCTTGGGCGCCGCCGAAGTGCTGACGGCTGTTTTTGCCGATAAACACAGGGATTGCCGTAAACCGGTCACTGCTGATTTTGTGGGCATTAGCGTGCCGGATCGCTATGTATTCGGCTTTGGCATGGATATTCAAGGTGCCTGGCGCAACCTGCCTGCGGTGTACGCGCTACGTGAGTCTACGTGAGTGATTGCTTGAGCGTACTACTATAAAACTGAAACACTAAAACACGGCTTGGTGGCAGGGGATGATGTCATCAAGCCGTGCGGCTTCAGTGTGGTTTCCGTGTAGTGCGGATAATCAATAGACGATCAAGCGTGTGCCTTACGCCAGGCGACCATGCCGGTCAAAATGATAATGGCGTGAATGACCAGTGTTGTGACGCCCATCCACATCACCTCATGGCTATAAACGATGCTGTAGATATCCCAAATGCCATCGACGATTTCAGTCACGATGGTCACCGGAATAATGGCAATGTATTTCATGGGCTGACGCGCACCCCACAGGGCAACCACGCCAATGGCAGCGAGCTGGATGCCAACGATGACCCAGGCTTCGGTCAGCAAGCGGAATACCGGTTCTGCTTCATGAAGGGCAACGCCAGGGTACATCTTCGGCAGTGTCGGGCCAAACACCGAGGGCCAGGTCAACACGGCATTGAACACATACCAAAGCCCGAGAACAATCAGCCAGTTGCGGGTGTATTTCATTATTTATTACCTCCTTGATGATTTATGGTTTTTAAAACGACACCCATCTTAACTTAATCGAGCACGTGCGAGACTAGTCCGTCAGCGAGCTTGGGTTCGAACCAGGTGGATTTGGGCGGCATGACCTGGTTATTGTCGGCCACGCGCATCAGCTGTTGCATGCTGGTAGGGAACAGGGCAAAAGCCACGGCCATTTCACCGGAGTCAACGCGCTTTTCCAGCTCGGTCAGGCCACGAATACCGCCTACAAAGTCGATGCGTTTGTCGCGCCGCAGATCAGTGATGCCAAGGAGGGGGCTGAGCAGATGGTCTGACAGAAGCGAGACATCCAGGCGGCCAACCGGGTCGTTGGGGATAAGGGGTGCCTTGATGGTGAGTCGATACCATTCACCGGTTGACGGTTCCCCGGGCTTGCCGCCGAGATACATGCCGAATTCACCGGGGGCAGCCGGGGTGACGCGCGTTGGCGATTTTTCAACGGTGAATGCGGTTTGGCACCGTGCCACCAGCGCCGACTTTTCAAGGCCATTCAGGTCTTTAACCACGCGGTTGTAATCCAGAATTTTCATCTGATGGTGCGGAAAGATGACGGCTAAAAAGCTATCCGAGCTGAGCGTCAATCCGTCTTGTCGCCGTGCGGCGGCAACGCGTGAAGCGGCCGCAGATCGGTGGTGACCATCGGCAATGTAAAGCGCATCCATCGCGTCAAACGCCCGCGTGAGTGCCTCGATGGTAGCTGCATCGCGCACTACCCATATTTCATGACGTATGCCATCGTCAGCCGTGACATCTGCCTCTGGTGTGCCTTGGGCGGCATGGGTGATCAACTGATCCGCTGTCGTTGATGGCGGATAGGCCAGCAACACGGGGCCGGTTTGTGTATTCAAGGCTTCAATCTGGCGTACCCGATCATCTTCTTTATCCGGCCGTGTGAACTCATGTTTGCGAATGCGGTTGCTGTTGTAGTCGGCTACGTTCGCGCTAGCAACCAGGCCGGTTTGTACATGTGCGCCCATGGTCAGGCGGTAGATGTAATAGCAGGGTGCCTCGTCACGCAGCAGCACGCCCGCGTTAAACATCTTCGCCAGATTGCTCGCGGCCATGGCATACACCTCCGGTGCATAGGGATCGGTGCTGGCGGGCAGATCAATCTCTGGCTTGGAGATATGCAGGAAGGACCAGGGCTTACCCGCAGCACGCTGGCGCGCTTCATCGCTTGAAAGCACGTCGTAGGGTGGGGCAACAATGTCAGCCGCACGACCGGGGGCAGGCCGCAGGCCGCGCAATGGGGCAATGAGATGCGGGTTGATCGAAGACGGGTTGGAGGGCATGGTCAAAGGCTCAGATTTTGGAAAAATTCATTCTTAATTTGTCAGTTTCGCAAACAATTGATGGAGTGCAAAAACCCGTTCTTGCAGTGTCGCCGTGCTTTTTTGCCAAGAGAGTTTGTCTTGGCCTGCGAGTTTGATGGTGCGTTCTTTTTGTATCAGTTGAATGATTTTTGCCGGGTCAATTGGCGGGTTGGGTACGAACTGCAATTGTATCGCGGCAGGGCCTGCATCGACTTTCTTGATGCCCAATGCGCGCGCAGCCAGTCGAATGCGATGGATTTCCAACAGCGCGAGTGACTGACTGGGCAGCATGCCATAGCGGTCGATGAGTTCTTCTTGCAATAAGCGCAGCTCATCCTCATTCTCGCAATTGGCCAGGCGTTTGTAGAGCATCAGCCGCTCATGCACATCCGGGCAGTAGTCTTGCGTCAACAGTGCGGGCGTGTGCAGATTGATTTCTGCAGTCAGGCTCATCGGCATGGTCAAATCAGGAATGTCTTTGCCTGCTTTTAGCGCGGCAACAGCTGCATTGAGCATGTTGGTGTACATCGCAAACCCGATCTCGTGAATTTCGCCGCTTTGGTTCTCGCCCAGCACTTCGCCCGCGCCGCGAATTTCCAGATCATGCATGGCGAGAAAAAAGCCCGAGCCCAATTCTTCCATGGCTTGAATGGCATCCAGCCGACGTTGCGCCTGCGCGCTGGGTTTGGCATCTTCGTGAGTGAGCAGGTAGGCGTAAGCCTGATGGTGCGAACGTCCGACCCGACCGCGCAACTGGTGCAGTTGCGCCAGTCCGAAGCGATCGGCCCGGTTGATGATGATCGTGTTCGCGCTCGGAATGTTGATCCCGGTCTCGATGAT
>JALRCC010000121.1 GCA_023257495.1 Rugosibacter sp.
TCACCGCGAGATTTTTCATGACGAAATGCTGCATTTGATGCGGCAGATCATGCAGGGTGAAATCTCTCCCGTGATGGTTGCTGCGCTGCTCTCGGGCCTGCGCGTGAAAAAAGAAACGATAGATGAAATTTCAGCTGCCGCCAGCGTCATGCGCGAACTGGCAACGCATGTGGAAACACCGCACAACCCGCACTTTGTCGATATCGTGGGCACAGGGGGTGATGGTTCGCACACTTTCAATATTTCCACGGCCTCGATGTTTGTCACCGCTGCCGCAGGTGCCACCGTCGCAAAGCACGGTAATCGCAGCGTGTCTTCCAAGTCTGGCTCAGCCGATGTGTTGGAGGCCATAGGCGCAAAAATTGACCTTACGCCATCACAGGTTGCAGAGTGTATCGAGACCATCGGCTGCGGATTCATGTTCGCGCCGAATCATCATCCGGCGATGAAAAATGTCGCCTCCGTGCGCCGCGAAATGGGGGTGCGCACGCTGTTCAATATCCTCGGGCCACTCACCAATCCTGCTGGCGCACCTAACACCTTGATGGGCGTGTTTCATCCCGATTTGGTTGGCATTCAGGTGCGCGTGATGCAACGGCTGGGGGCAGATCACGTGTTGGTGGTATGGAGCAAAGACGGCATGGATGAAATCTCGCTAGGGGCAACCACGCTGGTCGGCGAATTAAAAAACGGCCAGATTACCGAATATGAAGTACACCCGGAAGACTTTGGCCTGAGCATGATTTCCAACCGCAGCCTGCGCGTGGCAGATGCCACCGAATCCAAAGCCATGTTGCTCGGCGCACTGGAAAACAAACCCGGTGCTGCGCGCGACATTGTGGCACTGAACGCCGGTGCAGCCTTGTACACGGCCAATCTGACGACATCAATCAACGAGGGAATACAGCGTGCCCAGGACGTCATGGCCTCCGGCGCGGCACGTGAAAAACTCGATGCCTTCGTTGCTTTCACCCGAAAATTTGCTTGAGGCTTCAATTGAATGTCTGACATCCTGAATAAAATTCTCGCCGTGAAACGCGAAGAAGTCGCAGTAGCGCTCACTGTTAAATCGTTGGATGCGATACGCCGTGAGGCGCAAGCACAACCGCCTGCACGCGACTTTGTTGCAGCAATACGACGCAAGATCAGCGGAAAAATTCCCGCAGAAACGGGAACGCATCACAAGGGCGTTGATGATATGTTGGCTCATACAGTGGCTGATACCGACAACCTCGCTGCGAATGCAATAAACCACGTTGCCATCATTGCCGAGATCAAAAAAGCCAGCCCGTCCAAAGGCGTGATTCGCGAGAATTTTCAACCCGCCCAGATCGCCGCAGACTATGCACGACATGGCGCAGCCTGCCTGTCCGTGCTCACCGACCGTGCATTTTTTCAAGGCTCACCCGACTATCTGCGGCAAGCACGCAGCGCATGCACTCTGCCCGTGCTGCGCAAGGATTTTCTGGTGGATCCTTATCAGGTGTATGAAGCGCGCGCCATGGGCGCGGATGCCATTTTGCTCATCGTGGCGGCTTTGTCTCTTGCAGAAATGCAAACGATGGAAGCCATCGCCCAATCACTGGGCCTGGCCGTGCTGGTTGAATGCCATGATGCTGCCGAGCTGGATATTGCCCTGCAATTGGATACCCCGTTAATCGGCATCAACAACCGTAACCTGCGCACGTTTGAAGTGAGCCTTGAAACCACCCTCTCGCAACGCCAGCGTATTCCGGCAGACCGCATCCTCGTGGCCGAATCGGGCATTTTGACGCCGCACGATGTCGCTCAGCTTTATGCAGGCGACGTGCGTGCCTTTCTGGTCGGCGAAGCCTTCATGCGCGCGCCATCTCCGGGGGCTGAGCTGGCGCGCCTGTTTGCTTTATAAGCAGCAAACGCTGCCCTTTCGTTACCTGCCGGTATAACGCACCAACTGGTTATCCACTAAGCGCACCCGATCTCCTTTGGCAACAGGTGACTCATTGAATTCAAAGGTACGGGTGTTGCCCTTATCCATCTTGACTTTCACCACCTGGATGTTTTTTTCCGACACCTTTTTTTGCACCTCGTTGCCAGCATAAGCACCACCCGCTGCACCGGCAACCGTCGCCAGTGTGTTACCTCTACCGGCTCCGATCTGGTTGCCCAACAAGCCACCCACCACGCCACCGGCAATCACCCCCAAGGCACCCCCTGTGCCTTCTTGCTTGACGGTCTCGATAGACACGACCCGCCCGCAGTCTTTTTTGCAGCCATCGGCAAACGCAAGCGAGGGGAGCGCCAACGCCAGTAATACAGCGACGCCTTGATGCTTCATTTTCATTTTCATTTTCTCTCCTTGTTAAGCAGTGTAAAAATAGTTAACGCCACATATAAATAACTCAAAACTTGCCATCTCGCAACTTCTATTCCAACGGTGAAACATGCAGCGCATAGTCTGCCATGGCCGCCAACACGGTCGCAGCTTCACCCACCGGTGGTGCCAGACGAATGATCAGCCCGGCATGACGCGTCATGGCTTCAGCGGCCAGCGGCGGCAAGTCTTTATTGACATGACCGCCACCCGCAACAAAAATCGGCACCACAACAATCTCGGTCGCGCCCTGGCTTACCAGGCTGTCAATGCCTTCGGCAAAGGTTGGCCGCATCAATTCCAGAAAACCCAGTTCAATCAGCGCCGCAGTATCGGTCGTCAAAATGATCTGCCGTATTCGTTCGAACGGCAACTTCCACGCCGGATTGCGTGCGCCATGTCCAAATAGCAGAATGCCCTTCATGTTTTTTCCTTTTTTCCTTGAGTTTCCATGAAATTTTCCTGGAATTTTTCTTGAACTGACTGCAAGCCAGCCACTCGCAATGTAGCAGACATTCAGCACAGATTCGCCGCTAGAATGACATCTCTTTCGCTTGAATACAGGATAAAAGCCTCATGCTGGACATTTCTACTGCCGCCTTCTGGATTGCGGTGCTGCAAATCATCGCTATCGACATCATGCTCGGTGGCGACAATGCGGTTGTCATCGCGCTGGCTTGTCGCAAGTTGCCAGAGGCACAGCGCAAACAGGGCATTTTCTGGGGCGTCGTTGGTGCCATCATCCTGCGCATCATCCTGATTTTCTTCGCCCTGCAACTGCTCGCCATTCCCTGGTTGAAAATCGTTGGTGCGCTGCTGCTGTTCTGGATCGGCATCAAGTTGCTGCAACCGGAAAACGAAGGCCACGGTGATGTTGCCGCCGCAACGACCCTGACCGGGGCGATCAAAACCATCATTGTCGCTGACGCCGTGATGAGTCTGGATAATGTCATCGCAGTGGCAGGTGCCGCACACGGCAATATCTACCTGGTGGTATTTGGCATTCTGGCATCCATTCCGATTGTGGTATGGGGCAGCCAGCTGGTGCTCAAGATGATGGACCGTTACCCGGCCATCATTACAGCGGGCGGCGCACTGTTGGGCTGGATTGGCGGTGGCATGATCGTCACCGACCCGGCTTTGCCCGCCGATCTGCTGGCTGGCATTCCCTATGGCAAGACACTGCTTTCAGCAATCGGCGCCATGCTCGTGGTTGTGATTGGCAAGACCCTTTCGGCACGCGCCAAAGCCCGTCCAGCAGTTGACTTGGCAGCACCTCATTCCAAAGATATTTCCAAAGACAGTTCAAAGGATATTTCACAATGACACAGCAATGGCTCATCCCGGTTGATGATTCTGACAGCGCCTTGCTGCCGATCACCTGGGTTATCAAGAACCTGTCCGCATGGCGTGAGATGCCACATATTCATCTTCTTAATGTGCAACCCAATCTGCCACGCGATATTGGCCGCTTTATCAGCGCCGACACCTTGCGCGAGTTTCATCTGGAAAGCGGCACGAAAGCGCTCGCCCCTGCCTTGGCACAGCTTGCAGCTGCAGGTCTGATTGCAGAATCGCATGTGCTGGTAGGTGAAGCGGCACCAACCATTACCCAATTTGCCGAAGATAACCACTGCACGCAGATTTTGCTCGGCACCCGTGGACATAGCGGACTCAAAGGCACCTTGCTGGGTTCAGTGGCCATGAAGTTGGTGCAGCTGTCGAAAATACCGGTATTGCTGGTAAGGTGAACCCCGGCACCGGGTGGGAAGTTCGCCGATAAGCCGGGTTCTGTCGTGGGCAGCCATTCCTCTGGGACCGCT
>JALRCC010000246.1 GCA_023257495.1 Rugosibacter sp.
CCGGACGGCAACTGGCTGGAAGTCGAGCGTATCGATCACAATTTCGGCAAGATTCATGAGCAGGAGCGCGTCACCTTCCGTCTGACCCGTTTTGATGCCAGCGGCAAGAACAAACTTGGCGTAGAAATGCTTGCCATCCCAGGTGCGCAGTTCCGCAAACCCGGGCTGGGCAAGGATGTTACTGATAAATTCCTCGGCGGCCTGCCAGGCATACAAAAGGAAGGCACCGACGGCCTGATCACCTCTGCGGTGTGGATCCTGCACAAGATGCCGCCAGTCACGCGCACGGTTTGCCTGGAATTTTTCGGCCAGGTGCGCGATGCGGTGCCTTCGATTGTCGAAATTACCGACTACCTCAAAACCAGTCCCGGCGGTGCCCTGCTTGCCGGACTGGAACACCTCGACGAGCGTTATGTGCGCGCCGTCGGTTACGCCACCAAAGCCAAACGACATGGGCGACCGAAGATGGTGTTGATCGGCGATATAGTCGGCGCTGATGAGACGGCGGTGATGGCTGCGGCCTCCGAAGTAGTACGTCTGGCGAACCTGCGCGGTGGCGAAGGCTTTATTGCCGTATCTGCCGAAACGCGCAAAAAATTCTGGCTTGATCGCGGACGCACCGCCGCCATTTCAAAACACACCAACGCCTTCAAGGTCAACGAGGACGTGGTGATTCCTCTGCCGCGCATGGGTGATTATTGCGACGGCATCGAGCGCATCAACATCGAGCTATCAATCACCAACAAAATCGCGCTGGCCGATGCGCTGGAAATCTACTTGCAAGGTGATTTACCGCTGAACCTCGGCGACACCGCGCTCGACAAGCCTGAGCTGCTCGATGACCGCCGCGAACAGGCGCTGGAACTCGTGCGCAGCGTGCGGGTGCGCTGGCAGAATTATCTTGATCAGCTCGATCAATATTTCGATGACCTGCAAAATCATCGCCTGCGCGTGTCGTGGAAACTCGAATTGAAAGCCGGGCTGGAATCAATTTTTGATGGTGTCGCGTTCCGGCCCACCTTGGCTGGTATTGACGCCGTGCAAAAAGAAGTACTGCGCAGTCGCGTTTTTGTCGCGCTGCATATGCACGCTGGCGATGGCAATGTGCATACCAACATCCCTGTCAATTCGGATAACTACGCCATGCTGCAAACGGCGAATAAGGCCGTGGCACGGATCATGGTGCTGGCAAAATCGCTCGGCGGCGTGATTTCCGGCGAGCATGGCATTGGCATTACCAAACTGGAATTTTTGACCGACGATGAAATTCGGCCATTTAGCGAATACAAGCAGCGCGTCGATCCACAAGGCCGTTTCAATCGCGGCAAACTGTTGCCGGGTGGCGGTCTGGAGAATGCCTATACGCCCTCGTTCTCGCTGCTGGGTGCCGAATCGCTGATCATGGAACAATCAGACATCGGCAAGATTTCTGATTCGATCAAGAATTGCCTGCGCTGTGGCAAGTGCAAACCGGTGTGCTCAACCCATGTGCCGCGCGCCAATCTGCTGTATTCACCCCGCGACAAGATCCTCGGTACCTCACTGCTGATCGAGGCCTTTCTCTACGAAGAGCAAACACGGCGCGGCATTTCATTGCAGCATTTCGACGAGTTTTCAGACGTCGCTGATCACTGCACGGTCTGCCATCGCTGCCTCAAACCCTGCCCGGTGGATATCGATTTCGGCGATGTCTCGGTTGCCATGCGCAACTTTTTACGCAAGCAGGGCAAAAAGAAATTCAGCCCCGGCACGTTTGCCTCGATGACTTTCCTTAACCTGAAAGATCCGCGCACGATCAAATTATTGCGTGCCGGCATGATGGATTTTGGTTTCAAAGCCCAGCGTCTGGCGCACAAAGCAGTCAAAACCCTGGGACTCATTCAGGAAACTCGAGCCCATCCGCCAGCCTCGGTCGGTAAACCCAGCATCAAGGCGCAGGTGATCCACTTCATGAATCGCCCCATGCCGGGCAGCCTGCCCAAGCGCACAGCACGTGGCTTACTCGATATTGAAGATGACAAGGTGATTCCGGTTATCCGCAACCCACAAAAAACGACAGACGAATCGGATGCGGTGTTTTATTTCCCTGGCTGCGGTTCGGAACGCCTGTTCTCACAAGTCGGACTCGCTACGCAAGCCATGCTCTATGAGATTGGCACCACCACAGTCTTGCCACCCGGCTATCTGTGCTGCGGCTATCCACAAACCTCGGCAGGCGAGGAAGACAAGGGCCAGAAAATCATCATGGACAACCGCGTGTTGTTCCACCGCATGGCCAACACCTTGAACTATCTTGATATCAAGACGGTGATCGTCTCTTGTGGCACGTGTATGGATCAGCTGCAAAAATATGAATTCGAGAAAATTTTCCCCGGCTGCCGACTGCTGGATATTCACGAATATCTGATGGAAAAGGGCGTCAAACTCGATGGGCTGAGTGGAACCCGCTACATGTATCACGACCCCTGCCATACACCGATGAAGACTTACGCCCCGCTGGCGGTAACCAATACACTGATGGGGCAGAATGTGCCGCTGTCTGACCGTTGCTGTGGTGATGCAGGCTCTTTTGCCTATGCCCGCCCCGATATCGCCACCCAGGTGAAATTCCGCAAACAAGAAGAAATAACCAAAGGGGCGACACAATTACGCGCTGACGGGTTTTCTGGCGAGGTGAAGATTCTCACTTCCTGCCCGGCCTGCTTGCAGGGTTTGAGTCGTTACGATGACGATGCAAACACCCAAGCCGACTACATCGTGGTGGAAATTGCCAAAGCGCTACTCGGTCCTGACTGGATGCCGGATTATGTGCGCACAGCCAATGCCGGGAGCATTGAACGTGTCCTATTGTAAGAAGCGACGGGCAACATAACGCCTGCAAGCACCTTTAGTCCGTGAGTGATGTATGCTTTACCCATGATGAGCGAGAATAATTGTGAGTTATGCAGTTCTCCCGGTGGCGAGGTGTTATGGAGCGATGCCCACTGCCGCGTAGTGCGGGTGGCGGGGCATGAAGGTGCCGCATTTCCCGGCTTTTGCCGCGTTATTTGGCAATCCCACGTGACGGAGATGAGCGATCTGCCAGAAGCTGAGGCACGCCATTTGATGCGCATTGTCACTGCCGTTGAGCGCACGCTGCGTGAATTACTCACGCCGGACAAGATCAATCTCGCCAGCTTGGGAAATCTGGTGCCACACCTGCACTGGCACGTCATTCCCCGCTGGCACGATGATAGTCATTTCCCTTCGCCCATATGGGCTTCTCCCTGTCGCGTTGGCGCATCACGCACCGCTCCCTCTAGCGCGACACTTGGCTCCGCATTACACCAACAGATTTTGCACGGGAGTTACAACCAATGATTTTTGACCTCCCCGAGACAGACGCAGAGCAACCGCCAGCGTTTACTAGCGCAACGCACTGCAACGACTGGCTAAAAACCGTTCCGCTCGCGAACGCAATGCAGGCGCAGGCTATTTTTTTACGCCAACTCACTCTGCTGGCACGATTCACCTTGTCAATCAACGAACGTTTCTTGATTTTGGAAACCTTGCGCGGTCCCATACGCCAGGCGCAGGATGCCATGGTGAAAAAATTCATTGGCCGCCCACTCCCATTTTCCCCCTCAGAACAAGCCGCATTAGATAGCACGCTCGCCATATGGCAATCTCTGCTGATAAATTATCTTCATTGTTTTGAAGAGCGTGACGCCACACCTAATGTAACCACGGCAACCGCTATCCCGGCAGAGCCTTCGAAAAAAAATGCCACAGTCGTTGAACGTGCGCTGGCTACCCTTGCCGACTGGCAAATTGATCTCATTCAAGGCAAACGCCTGCCGGATGTCGGCTACTGGAAAAAACTACACCAAGTCTTTTCCCTGGCCGAATCCACAGGAATCACAGATCAAGTAATCCACGATTCCTTGCGCTATGGTAAACAGGCCATGACACCGCTTGCTGTTTACGCAGAGTGTCACCTGCTGTACAGCATCAGTCCCTACGAACTTTCCCCGCGCGATCTTGCTTGGGTAGTTCGCTGGACTCAGCGCTGGGGAAACAAAATAAAACTTCTCGCCGCGCCACCTGAAGATATTTTGCACTGTGCGCATCCCTTATGGGTTGATCTTGGCTCTGATCAGCCTGCAGACCACACTCCCCGCCAGGCAACGCAAGGTCGCTGGCTAGAGACCACCGAACTACGCACCAGTCTGACCTCTCGCCTTACGCTGCTCGAACAAGGTCGCGCGCCGGCCGATCTTCAACTGGGCAGTGATGTCACTCAACCCACCGCCGGCAAATTACTGGCACGCTTGCTGCACCGCTGGTGTCAGGGTGGTAATGCGCGAAAGCACGTGCGCCAAGCTGCCAGCGGCAATTGCCGTTTCATTTCCGGTTATGATGCGGTGCATTTCCATTTATCCGGACAGCGCACTTTTCAAACCAAGCCGCAAGACGATGCCACCCTGCGCCTGGAGCAGGAAAAATTCGCCATATTTGGCGATATGAGTCATCGACTGGATATCGCCAAGCCATCACCTGACCCCACCCATATTGAAAACTGGGAAGTCATGGATGACTGGAAGTTATTGGACACATCCACTACGGGCCTGCGCATTTCACGGCCACTCAAAGAAGGCGTACGCATTGCCATCGGCTCGCTGATTGCGGCACACACTGACCAAGCCTCAGCCTTTACCATTGGCTGCGTGCGGTGGACTTTGCGCCAGGATACCAATTCACTCGCTGTTGGTATCCAGCTTTTCCCAGGGGAAACGCAAGCGATCATGGCACGGCCCCTTGACACCGAAAACACTGCGCACTACCCCGCTTTTTATATCGGCGCAAACGAATCAGCTGACGAGCCTGCCAGCCTTGTTTTACCTGTTGGCAGCTTTCAGATTGGTCGCCGCATCGAACTCATGCGAGCCACTGCAGAAGTTGTCACTTTGACGCGCCTGCTTGCACATGGCAGCGAATTTGAACGCTGCACATTCACAAATTAAGCACACTGCTTGCTTTATCGGCTGTCATATTGACTTCATCCAGCTGTAACAAATAAGTCACAAACATTTTCTAAGATACGCAACCGTTAGCAGAGACCGACACGTGGGGTTTTTGCTGACGGTTTATTTTTAACAGCAGAATTTTTCAGGAGCTATTCATGCAGAAAAAACTAATCGCCCTGGCTATCGCCAGCCTGTCCGGTGCGGCATTTGCTCAATCTTCCAATGTCACCGTTTACGGCATTATCGATGGCACATTCGACTTTATCAGCGTGGGTGGTGGCCAAACCGGCGTGCCGACTAAAGGTACACCCAACTTCACCCGCGTCCAGTCGAATGGTTCACGCCTCGGCTTCAAAGGCACTGAAAACCTCGGCAATGGCATGAGCGCCTTCTTCCAGATTGAATCAGACGCTAAATTCGACGCGGGCGGCCCTTTGAATACCGCGCGTGACAGCTTCCTGGGTTTGAAAGGCGATTTCGGTACAGTCAAAATGGGTAATATGAGCGGCCCGAACCGCGATCTCGCCAGCAAACTGGATGTGGTGATCCATAGTGATGGTATCGGTGACAACTCTGCCCTGCTTGGCAAGTTGGGCGGTCGGGGCAAATATTTTGATACCCGTTACGCGAATTCCATCGCCTATATCACTCCGAAATTTTCCGGCTTTGAAGGCACTGTGCAGTACATGGCCAACGAAAACAAGGATCAAACGCCTGGCGCAGGCGTCAATACTTCGCTGTACGAACTCGGCATGAAATACGACAATGGTCCGGTTTTCGTCGGTGTTGCCTATGGCAAGCTGAAAGAGAAGAATGAGACTGGCACAGGTGTCTTTGCCATGGGCACCAACGCAGAGGCAACAGAAATCCGGGTTGGCGGTATCTACAGCTTTGATGTTGCCAGCATTCGCGGCCTCTACGCGAGAACCAAGGCCGAAGGCAACCTGGGTGAGCTAAAGCAGAATGTCTGGGGCCTCGGCGGCACTTATAACGTCACCGCGAACGGCAAACTGGTGGCGCAGTACTTCCGCGCCGCCGATGTGGATGGTAATCGGACTGGTACGCCGAACCTCTCCGACACCGGTGCCAAGTTCTGGGTACTCGGCTACGAACACAGCCTGTCCAAGCGGACGACTTTGCTGGCACACTATGCCTACCTGAAGAACGACAGCCGCACCAGCACCGTAGCCGGTGCAAACAAGGGTTATGACTTCGGTGACGGCGCAACAAGCTTTACCGGCAATGATGTCAAACTCTCGGGCGTGTCCATCGGCATGAGTCACAGCTTCTGATCTGGCACTTGATCCCCGCCGTAAAAGGCAAACGGGCATCCGCAGTACGGGATGCCCGTTTTTTCTTTCGGAAAACTGTCACCGCAGCATTCAAGAGGGTTTGACAAAGGACGCCATGAAAGCCTGGGGATTACCTTCCCTTAACGTCCCATGCACGTCCCATGCGCTACATAATGTCGTACTGATGATCTCAGATGCCGCGTACCCGGTGCTCGGGAAAAATCGCCGTAAAGACCGAACCCTTACCCAGTTCACTTTCGATTTCAAGCTGCGCCTGATGGCGTTCCAGTACATGCTTGACAATGGCCAACCCCAAGCCTGTACCTCCCATTTCACGGGAACGGCCATGATCGACACGATAAAAACGTTCGGTCAACCGCGGCAGATGTTCAGCAGCAATCCCAACACCGGTATCTGTTACCGAAAAACGCCCACCATGCCCATCGGCTAGCCAGTGCAGCGCAATTTCTCCACCCTTTGCTGTGTATCGCACAGCATTGGTAACCAGGTTGCTGAATACCGAATGTAATTCTCGCGAACTACCCAGAAGGTGTGACGGCCCCGACAGAGTCAAGCTGATATTCTGGCGCCCGGCGGAAAGTACCTTCGCTTCTTCGCATACCCCTGCGAGCAAAGCCGACAGATCGACATCCTCTTCCGTTGGGGGAGAATCTGTTTCCAGAGACGACAACATCAGCAAATCCTCGATCAGACTCTGCATTCGCTGCGCCTGCTCTGCAGCCATGCGTAAATAATGCGCCAATTCATCGGGGGAGGCATCCACTAATGCGTCGGTAGCGGTCTCAATAAAACCCAGTGTCACGGTGAGTGGTGTCTTTAACTCATGTGAAACATTGGCCACAAAATCACGCCGCATCGTGGCCAATTTTTCAAGCTGTGTCACATCACGAACCATCAACAATGTGCGTCCTGCCGCAAACGGCACCGTCTGCACTTGCAGTGTATGGCCTGAGTTGCGCT
>JALRCC010000005.1 GCA_023257495.1 Rugosibacter sp.
CGACTGATGCCAGTCGATGCGGCCATCTTCCGCACAACGGCCACCAAAGTAGCTACCCGCTGCAAGATTTTGCGGTTGCGGCATGACGCGACCGACAAGCAGATCGGGCAATACATGATCAAGCGCCAACTCGGCAGCCAGCGTCACCTTGGCAAATACTTCACCCGCCGTGTCATCGGGCAAAATCGGAACGGCTTGTTGTGCCACGATAGCACCCGCATCCGGCTTTTCGAGCATCTGATGCAACGTTGCACCGGTTTCTCGCTCGCCATGGATAATGGCCCAATTGACCGGCACGCGACCGCGATATTTGGGCAGCAACGAACCATGCATGTTGTAAGCACCCTGCTTGGGCAAGGCCAATAGCGGGGCCTTGAGCATGTGCCGGTAATAGAACGAAAACAGAAAGTCAGGACGCAACGCGGCAAGTGTGGCAACCAGCGCCGGGTCGTTTGGATCATCCGGGGTAATCACCGGAAGACCGTACCGCTCAGCAAGTTCGGCTACGCTATCGAACCAGATTTTCTCATCAGGATTATCGCGATGCGTAATGACCTGCACCACCTCGACACCATGTGCGAGCAATACCGCCAGGCAGCGCACACCCACATTGTGATAAGCAAAAACAATAGCGCGTGCCATGGATTGCTATTCTTTTTTTTCTAGCAGCGCTTCAATCAGATAGCGTGGCCGAAGGCGGACTTGCTGATAGATGCGGCCGATATATTCACCCAGCAGACCAATGCCGAACAGCGCCAAGCCGATAAGGAAGAACATGAGCGCAAACAGTGTGAACAAGCCTTCGGCTTCCGGCCCGACAGTCAGACGACGCACAATCAATAACACAAACAACGTGCCAGAACCCAGCGCAATCAGCATTCCCAGCATGGAAAACCATTGCAACGGCACCAACGAAAATCCGGTCATCAAATCAAAGTTGAGGCGAATCAGGCTATAGACTGAATATTTCGAATCCCCTGCAACACGCTCTTCGTGTTCGACCATCACCTCGGTCGGATTGCGCGCAAAGGTATAGGCCAGCGCCGGGATGAAGGTGGCAACCTCCTGGCAACTGTTGATGGCATCGACCACGTTACGCGAATACGCACGCAGCATGTTGCCCTGATCGGTAATGCGGATGCGGGTGATTTTTTCACGCAGCTGATTCATTGCCTTCGAAGCCCAGGTACGAAACAGGGTGTCCTGCCGTTTTTTGCGAATGCTGCCGACATAATCATGGCCTTCACGCATCTTGGCGACCAGCTTGCCGATTTCCTCAGGCGGATTTTGCAGATCAGCATCCAGCGTCACGATGATCTCGCCCCGGCAATGCTCAAAGCCCGCCATGATGGCCATGTGCTGGCCTGCATTGGCGGCCAGCAAAATAGCACGAGTAACATCAGGCCGCCGCGCAAACTGTTCGCGCAGCAAGGCCGCTGAGCGGTCACGGCTACCGTCATTCACAAAAATAATTTCATACGTTTCACCCAGAGCATCCAGCGCTGGATAAATGCGTGCGAACAGCGCAGGCAAACCGGCTTCTTCGTTATAGACCGGAATGACAACAGAGAGGGTAGGCGTAATCATGTGTTTTGAGCTCAAGCGATCGATCAAGTCAGCAGTTGTCTCAATGCAGCGCAAACGCGATCGACATCCGCATCCTGCATGGCCGGAAACAAGGGTAGCGTGACAGTTGCCCCGCCGATCCGTTCAGCCTGCGGAAAATCGCCCGGTTTAAATCCCATGGCGCGATAAAGCGAGAATAGATGCAGCGCCGGATAATGCACACCGATGCCAATACCTTTTTCGCGCATGCCGGCAATGAATGCGCCACGGTCAGTGCCCTCGGGCAGCAGTACCTGAAACATGTGCCAGTTGCTGTTGACAAAATCGGCCAGCGGAAGTTGCAGACCCAGCGTAGGGTCCAAACCGGCAAAATACCGTTGCACCAACGCCCGACGACGGGCAGTAAATTCATCGAGCCGCTTTAACTGACCCAGGCCGATGGCAGCAGCGATGTCGGTCAGATTGAATTTTCCGCCAAGCACATCCACGTCCATGCTGCCATCGGCGAAGCGCTGAAAGCCTTGCAAACGCAGGCGCTCGCATAACGCAGAATCAATATCCTCCGGCAGCACCAGCGCGCCACCTTCGCCGGTGGTGATGTTTTTATTGGCATGAAAACTGAAGGCGACAAAGCCCTGACCCGTGCCGATTCGCTGCCCATTCCAGGTTGATCCAAAAGACTGGGCTGCATCTTCGATAACGCGCAATGAGTGTTTCTCAGCAATCGCGTACAGCCGGTCGCGATCAACCGGCAGGCCGGCCAGATCAACGGGGATGATGGCCTTGGTCTGTGGCGTGATGCGCGCAGCAAGTTGCTCAAGGTCGATGTTGCGCGTTACGGGATCAACATCGACAAAAACCGGCGTGGCACCCACTTCGAGGATGACATTCGCGGTAGCAACCCAGGTCAGCGGCGTGGTAATCACCGTATCACCAGCGCCGACTTTTGCCAGGCGCAATGCCACTTCGAGTGCTGCGGTACCTGAACTAAAGACGCGTACCCGGCGTCCGCCGCAATAGGCGGAGAGCGCAGCTTCGAATGCCTGCACTTGCGGGCCGCTGGTCAGCCAGCCGGAACGCAGCACGTCGGCCACACCAGAAATTGTTTCTTCGTCGATTGTTGGCCGGGTAAACGGCAAAAAATCATTCATGACCGCGTCACCAAAATCACCCCAATCACAATCACGGCAATGCCCAATAGCTTTTGCGTCGTCAGCGCCTCACCAAGCCATTGCCAGGCGACGAACGCGTTGATGACATAACCAATGGATAGCATCGGATAGGCAATGGAAACCGGCACACGCGAAAGCGCCATGATCCACACGACCAGACTGATGGCGTAACACGCCATGCCGCCCATGATGAACGGCTGAAAGGCAAGCTTCATCCCAATGGGCAGAATGTTATTGAGATGAAATTCAAAATGGCCGACCGCGTTGGTGCCTGCCTTGAGCAAGAGTTGGGCAACGGCATTAAGCAGCACGCCCGTGAGAATAAGGATGAAACTGATGGTATTCATGGTTTCCTGACGATAACGCGACGCGAGTCGCGCGTAACTTCAATCATGGGTAATTTCTGTGCTGCAAGCTGACCCCAGGTATCCACTGGCATCAGCGCCCAGGCAGCCGGTGCCTGATGCCAGGCGATAACAAAACTGTTGATGTCCGGAATGAATTTTTGCGGCTCCTGACGAATACCAAAACCTAGCTCGTCCTTGTAGTCAACCATGGTCGTTGTGCGCTGCAGATAAAACTGAAAGCTCTGATCATAGGTATTCACGCTGTAAAAAGGGACATTCGGCGGCACCTGCGACCGAATCCGCAACGCGACATCATGTGCTGAATTGACTGCACCAAACGCATCGTGTCCGAGAATGATGGCTTGCCCGCTGAAAAAACTGGCAGCAGCAAGCGTCCCTATCGCCGACAGGGGATATTTGCGTGCGAGAAAAAATGCCGCAACACCCCCCACCAAAAACAATATGGCCGCCGCATACAGCCAGGGCTGGTAGATCCGGTAGATAGATTCCATCTCAAGCGTTGCAGCGCGATGAATCACCAGAGGCACGAAAAACAGCCCCACCAGGCCAACACCCGCAGAAAACAGGGCGTCACCGATATGTCGCTGTTTTGTCGTCACCCGGCCCAGGTGCAGAGCGATCAGCGCTGCCAGCGCAGGAAAAATGGGCAAGATGTAGGACGCCAGCTTGGAATCGGAAACCGAGAAAAAGACAAACACCAGCACGACCCAGACCAGCAAAAAGCGCTGTGGCTGAAAGCGTTGGCTGACATTTCTGGCAAATCCGGCTTTCAGGCCAGGCAACAAACTACCCAGCCAGGGCATGATTCCGATCATCAGGATCGGAATGAAATACCACATCGGCTCGTAGCGATGATGCACCTTGGTCAGGAAGCGCTGAAGATGCTCATGGATAAAAAAGAAATGCGCAAACTCTGGGTTGGCGATCGATACGGCAATAAACCACGGTGCCGTAATAACCAACAGAAGCGTCAGCCCGCGCCAAGGGCGAATGCGGGCAATGAATCCCCAGTCACGCTGCCACACAGCGTAAAGCACCACCGTAGCAGCCGGCAGAACGATGCCGATCAGCCCTTTGGAGAGCGTCGCCAGCGCCAATAACACCCAGGCACCGTCCTGCCAGCGCCGACTTTCTGCTGGCGTCGCATCATCTCGCTGCGCCAGACAAAGCGCAAAAACTGCCGCTGCCAGAAAAGCGCTGACACCCATATCCAGCGTGTTGATATGTCCAATCAGATTCCATAACAAACTGCTGGCAAGCACCGCACCGGCAATCCATCCGGTGGTCGGATTGAACAACCGGCCTGTTGCAGCGATGGTGAAAAGTATGCCGCAAAATCCGGTCAGCGCAGACCACAGTCGCGCTGTCCATTGATGCTCGCCAAACAGCGTGAAGGCAGTCGCCGTGGCCCAGTACTGCAAGGGAGGCTTTTCAAAATACTTGAGACCATTCAACCGCGGCGTGAGCCAGTCGCCACTGGCGACCATTTCACGCGGAATCTCGGCATAGCGGCCTTCGTCCGGATCAATCAGGCGACGATATTCGATGCTGCCAAACCACAACACGGCGAAAATCAATCCCAGCAGAAACACGTAACGGCACCGTAAAGTCTGGATCATGTCGTTTCCACAATGATGGCAGCAGCAACTTCGCGGCCTTCGGCT
>JALRCC010000073.1 GCA_023257495.1 Rugosibacter sp.
TCGGTGCGACGGTCGAGCTTGAAGATGTCAACAGCGGGCAGCCCGTGGTGTATCAAATTGTTGGCGATGATGAATCCGATATCAAATCAGGAAAAATCTCGTTCAGCTCGCCCGTCGCCCGTGCACTCATCAGCAAGTTCAGTGGCGATATTGTTGAAGTTCAAACGCCCGGTGGCGTGCGTGAGTACGAAATCCTCGATGTCAAATACATTTGACGCGCTGTCTCGCGCTATTCTGGCGGGTCTTGTTTAGTCTCCTGATGCGCATTGCGACTGCACTATATGCCCTTGTAACCGCCATCTGGCTGGGTAGCCAGATGGCGATTGGCTATATAGCCGCACCTGTTTTATTTTCGCAACTCGCTGATCGCACGCTGGCTGGCAATGTCGCTGGTGCGATGTTTTCGGTTATGGCCTGGGTCAGCTTGGCTTGCGGTGCGTATCTTTTGTCCTATGTGATCACCATAAAACGCAGGGATGTTTTTCGCTCGAGTGTGTTCTGGCTAGTTATCTGCATGCTGGGCATTACAGTTATTAGCCACTTTGGCATTCAACCGTTGCTGGCACAGATCAAACATGATGCGTTGCCCTTGCCTGTCACTGAAAGCGCTTTTCATGAGCGCTTTGCCCTGTGGCATGGGGTGTCTAGTGGGCTATACCTGTTGCAGACGATGTTGGGGGTCGCACTGGTTATTGTGCAAAATGACGGCAAGTTCTCTGGCAAAAAAAGTTAGTTGTTTTAGTTTTTACGTTTGTTACGTAATTCATTACGCGCTGCTTCTTGTTTTTTTGTGCCTATTTTTCTTGGTCGCCGTGTTACCAGCGCCGATTTTTCTGCAGTGTCATCGACCGGGTTTTTACGCCAGAGCACGAGTAAATTACCAATGTGCTGTACTTGGGCACACGCTAGCGAGTGGCAGATTTCATCGAAGAGCGCAGGGCGCGTATCGCGTTCTATCCCGTACAGGCGTACTTTAATGAGTTCATGGGCCTTGAGGCAGCGATCGATTTCAGCCAGGACAGTTGGCGTCAGCCCTTTTTGGCTGATCGATACAACAGGATTCAAGTGGTGTGCGGTAGCGCGAAGTGCGCGCCGCTGGGTAGGATTTAATTCAGTCATAGGCGAATTGTAACGTGAGTGAGAAAGTCAAACGCAATAAAAAGAACAAAGCCTGGATGATGGAGCATGTCACGGATACTTACGTGCAGCGTGCAAGGTCTGAAGGATGGCGTTCGCGCGCAGCATTCAAGCTGATTGAGATTGATGACAACGACAAGTTGTTACGACCAGGAATGACCGTGGTGGACCTTGGCTCAGCACCGGGGAGCTGGTCACAAGTCGCTTCCAAACGCATTCTGCCTGGCGGACGACTCATTGCGCTGGATATTCTGCCGATGGACAGCTTGAACGGGGTCGATTTTATCCAGGGCGATTTTCGTGAGGATGAGGTGTTGCACGTATTAGAAGAAAAGCTGGCAGGTCGCAGAGTGGACCTTGTACTTTCTGATATGGCCCCCAATATGTCAGGTGTTGAACTGGTCGATCAGACGCGTGTCATGCTGCTCGCCGAGCTGACACTCGATTTTTGCGAGAAAAATTTGAAACCGGGTGGGGCCATGCTGGTCAAAACCTTTCAGGGTGTTGGGTTCATGGAGTTACGTGCCGCTGTGTTGAAAATGTTTAAAACCGTGCAAGTCAGAAAGCCAGCCGCTTCGCGAGGTCGTAGCGCGGAAAGTTTTTTGTTAGCGCAGGGTAAGCGCTAATTGCAGTGTGCGTGTTGCCCGGTAAGCCTCCGTAGCGTTTGCAGATTGTTATCCGCAGCAATAGAATGGGCCGTGTGCATAGCCCGTAGAAAGTAGAGTGATCGTGAATAATATTTTCAAAAACTTATTGATCTGGGTCGTCGTGGGCATTGTGCTGATGACGGTATTCAACCAGTTCAGCTCGCACCAGAATGCTCAGAACACCCTCGAGTACTCGCAATTTCTTGGCGAGGTCAAGCAAGGGCGTATCACCAAAGTCGTGATACAGGGGCGTACGCTGGAGGCAACGACGACCGACGGCAAAAAGCTCATTTCCTATGCCCCGCAAGATTTGTGGATGGTGTCTGATCTACTGAAAAACAATGTAGCAGTGGTTGCCAAACCGGATGAGGAACAGTCTTTTCTGATGAACATTCTGGTCTCGTGGTTCCCGATGCTGCTGTTGATCGGTGTGTGGATCTATTTCATGCGCCAGATGCAGGGTGGTGGTAAAGGCGGTGCATTATCTTTTGGCAAAAGCAAAGCCCGGTTGATGGATGAATCCGCTAACGTGATTACGTTTGTTGATGTGGCCGGGTGTGATGAGGCGAAAGAGGAAGTCTCTGAGCTGGTCGATTTTTTGCGCGACCCGACCAAATTCCAAAAGCTTGGTGGGCGAATTCCGCGTGGCGTGCTGCTGGTCGGTAGCCCGGGTACCGGCAAAACGCTTTTGGCCAAGGCCATTGCTGGTGAAGCCAAGGTGCCGTTCTTTTCGATTTCCGGTTCTGATTTCGTGGAAATGTTTGTTGGTGTCGGTGCGTCGCGCGTGCGCGATATGTTCGAGCAGGCCAAGAAAGCTGCACCCTGTATTATTTTTATCGATGAAATTGATGCCGTAGGTCGCCAGCGCGGTGCTGGCCTGGGTGGTGGTAATGATGAGCGTGAACAGACACTAAATCAGTTGCTGGTCGAGATGGATGGCTTTGAAGGCTCGGCGGGCGTGATCGTCATTGCCGCAACCAACCGACCGGATGTATTGGACCCTGCGTTGCTGCGCCCTGGCCGTTTTGATCGGCAGGTAGTGGTGCCGTTGCCGGATATTCGCGGTCGTGAGCAAATTATCAAAGTACATATGCGTAAAGTGCCGGCCGCACCGGATGTCGATGCGTCTGTCCTGGCACGCGGTTGCCCGGGATTTTCGGGCGCTGACTTGGCGAACCTCGTCAATGAAGCGGCCCTGTTTGCAGCTCGTGGCAACAAGCGCTTTGTCGATATGGAAGATTTTGAGCGTGCGAAAGACAAGATCATGATGGGCTCTGAACGTCGCTCAATGATCATGCAGGAAGAAGAGCGCCGCAACACCGCTTATCATGAATCCGGCCATGCGGTCGTAGCCATGCTGTTGCCTAAAACAGATCCCGTGCATAAAGTCAGCATCATGCCGCGCGGTCGTGCTTTAGGAATCACCATGCAGCTGCCGGAAGAGGACCGCTTCAGTCAAGATAAAGAGCGTTTGCTGTGCACTGTGGCAGTTTTGTTTGGTGGCCGCATTGCTGAAGAGCTGTTCATGCACCAAATGACCACAGGCGCTTCCAATGACTTTCAGCGCGCGACCGACCTGGCTCGGCGGATGGTGACGCAGTGGGGCATGTCCGATGTGCTTGGTCCGATGGTTTATGGCGAAGAAGAGGGTGAGGTATTCCTGGGCCGGTCAGTCACGACGCATAAAAATATGTCTGAAGCTACCATGCAGACAGTCGATAAGGAAATTCGTCGTATTCTGGATGAACAATATGCCTTGGCGCGCCGTCTGCTGGATGAAAACTGCGACAAGGTTGAAGCCATGACGGCTGCCTTACTGGAATGGGAAACCATCGATGCTGAGCAAGTCAAGGACATTATGGCAGGCAAACCTCCGCGTGCGCCCAAATTGCCTAGCACTCCGCCTGCGCCCAAAATGGGCGATGGAGGTGCTGCAGACGGTGCTTCGACCGCGACAGCGCCAGCCTGATTTTTAGACGCCGGGCATTCCTTTGCTTCTTTTCCTCTCGCCGACGATGTCTGCCCTTGGTGGGAGGTTTTATCAAAGGGTTGCACCGGTGCATCTTTGCATCCCCTGTTTTTTTGACGCGTGTTCCCGATGACTATCGGCAGCCCATTGCGTTGCGGACGATTTTTTCTGGATACGCAACGTCCGCGCATCATGGGGATTGTTAACCTGACCGATGATTCATTTTCTGGCGATGGCTGGCAAGGTCGTGCGGATGCTGCTATTGCGCATGGTTTGCAGCTTGTGGCTGAGGGCGCACATATTCTTGACCTGGGTGCCGAGTCCTCGCGCCCTGGTGCGCAGCCAGTATCCGTGCAGCAGGAAATTGATCGACTGCTGCCTGTGCTTGAGGGTTTGGCTGAGTGTGGCGTGCCGCTTTCAGTTGATACGATCAAGCTCGATGTCATGCGTGCAGCGCTTGCTGCCGGTGCCGACATGATTAATGATATCAATGCGCTGCGTGCGCCAGGTGCGCCTGAGTTGCTGGCGAAAAGTAATGCGGGCATTTGTCTCATGCACATGCAAGGCGCACCACAAAACATGCAACAGAATCCTCAATACACCCAAGTGGTAGGCGATGTCGCGGCTTTTCTCGCTGCGCGTGTCGCTGCGGCGCAGCACGCAGGTATTGCGCTTGATCGTCTATGTATTGACCCGGGATTTGGTTTTGGTAAAACGCCAGAGCATAATCTGCAATTGTTACGCCATCTGGAAATGTTCTCCGCGATCGGGCTGCCGGTTTTGGTTGGCTTGTCGCGTAAATCAGTGCTAGGGGCTTTAACTGGCCGTGCGCCGGGTGAGCGTGTATTTGCCGGCGTTGCGGCGCATATGCTGGCGATGGCACAAGGCGCACGCATTTTGCGGGTACATGACGTAGCTGCCACACGGGATGCGGTGGCGATATTTGAAGCGGTGGAGAGTGTGCAATGAGTCGAAAGTATTTTGGTACGGATGGTGTTCGTGGGCGTGTAGGGGAAGCACCCATTACGCCGGATTTTGTCATGCGTCTGGGCTACGCCGCAGGCCTGGTTTTAGCGGCAGGCCAAGACCATGCCGTTGAACACCCCGCCGTACTGATTGGCAAAGACACACGTATTTCTGGCTACATGCTGGAAGCAGCCCTGGAAGCCGGCTTTACTGCCGCAGGCGTAGATGTCGTGCTCTGCGGCCCTATTCCAACGCCCGCGGTGGCTTACCTCACGCGCGCCCTGCGTCTTCAGGCCGGTGTGGTGCTCTCTGCTTCGCATAATCCTTATGAAGATAATGGCATCAAGTTTTTTTCTGCGCAGGGCACCAAGCTTTCTGACGCCATCGAGCTGGCTATAGAAGCCCAACTTGACCAGCCGATGCAGTGCATGACCTCCCGACGTTTGGGCAGGGCGCGACGTGTGGATGATGCGGCAGGACGCTATATCGAGTTTTGCAAGAGTACCTTCCCGAATGATCTGGATTTGCACGGCATGAAGATTGTGGTCGATAGCGCACATGGTGCAGCCTATCGTGTTGCGCCCAAAGTGTTCCACGAACTCGGTGCTGAAATAGTCGGCGTTGGTGATACGCCGAATGGATTCAATATTAATGATGCAGTAGGTGCCACAGCGCCACAAGCCATGCGTGAAGCTGTGCTGAAATCGAAAGCCGATTGCGGTATTGCGCTGGATGGCGATGGCGACCGATTGGTGATGGTCGATGCCGCTGGTGAGGTTTACGATGGTGACCGCCTGCTATATCTCATCGCGCGGCACCGTATGCAGTCTGCACCCGTTGGCGGTATTGGTGGCACCTTGATGAGCAATCTGGGTTTTGAGCATGCCTTGTCGCGTCTCGGCATTCCGCTTGGCCGTGCCAAGGTGGGCGACCGTTATGTGCTGGAGATGATCCAAGAGCGGGGCTGGCTACTCGGCGGGGAAAATTCAGGGCACATTATTTGTCTTGACAGGCATAGCACGGGGGATGGCATTGTTGCTGCATTGCAAGTGCTGGCGGCCTTGCGTGCAAGCCAGGAGTCTTTGAGCGAAGCCTGCGCAGATCTTGTGCTCTATCCGCAAAAACTCATCAACATCCGTTTGTCCCCGGGTTTTGACTGGGCGAATGATCTGAACATCCGCGCCGCAGTCAAGTCAGCCGAAGCCAGTTTGGCGGGTACCGGTCGTGTCTTGCTGCGGCCCTCGGGGACCGAGCCCCTATTGCGCGTGATGGTTGAGGGTCGCGATGCGGACGTTGTTGCTGACCAGGCTGAGGCGATTGCTTCCACCATTCGTCGCGCCATGGACCGTGCGACGCTCAACGAACAGGCTTGAGCCGGATATTTTTTTCGCTTGATGCTTTGCCTCGGTGACGCCTGCCGCAATTTCATGATGCGAATGGTAGGTTCCGGGGTTGGCTATCAAACAGCCCAGGGAGAGCGATGTCAGCGGGGTGAATACGTTTTCGCCGCGCCGGTTTTTTGAAGTGAAGCCTCCCGCGGCATAGTGTTCGTGTTCAACCAGGTGGATGATGCGGCTGTCGAAAAGCGCCAGCGCCTGCTGGCATCGGGCATGCCAGTCAGCGCTCTGGAACAGCAGCATGAAGTCGTCGCCACCGATATGACCGAGAAAATCTTCACGTCCATCAATGACTTCCCCCAGGGTTTTTGCCAGCATCAGAATCACGTCATCGCCACGGCGGAAACCATAGAGATCGTTGTAGGGTTTGAAGGCATCCAGATCGACATAGCAGGCGACAAAGGACGTATTGCTCGCCAGCAGGCGTTCAATATGTTCGTTGATCGGCACATTGCCGGGTAACTGGGTCAATGGGTTGGCGTAGCGCGCAGCCTTCATCTGCAGGTTGGTGATCATGCTCATCAGTGCGCGGCTGGAACCCATACCAAGATAGCGGCCATCACGGACAATGATGAAATAGTCGAGGAGATGGTCCTGTTCATCGTTGCTGATCCGCCGCGCGACTTCCTGCACGCTCTCCGTGTGCTCGACGATCAGTATCGCGTCGTTCATCAGCGTATGGCAGGGTTTCTTGCCATACAGCTCTCGCCGATAGGGACGGGCGAAATGGTCGATGATGGTGTAGCGATTGATCATGCCCAACGGTTTGCCCTCTTTGACGACAGGCAGCGACAAGAGCCTGGGCTCCCGCTCGAAACGTGCATAGACCTCGTCATTTTCGATGTCTGGCGATATGGGATCCATGGCGCGTAAAAGCTGTCTGATGGGGACATAGCCTGCATTATTTGTTTCCTGCTGGGGAAAGACAATGATGCGTGCTCTGGTGCGCAACTGATTGATACAGTCAATCGGCTGGGCGAGCGGTTCGGCAGATGGACGTGCGATCAGGTAGCCTTGGGCAAAGCGGATGCCCAGGTCGCGGATGGTAGTGAATTCCGCTTCGGTTTCGATGCCTTCGGCAATCAGTTGGGAGCCACAGGTTTCCGCAATCTGGTGCATCGCGCGTACCAGCTGGAATTTCAATGGATCATCGGCAATGCCGGTGATGAAGTGGCGGTCAATCTTGACAAAGGCCGGGCGCACCTCGGACCACATGCGCAGGTTGGAGAATCCTTCACCGAGATCATCCATCGCCAGATCAAAACCAAAGCTGCGGTAATCCGCCAATACGTCGTGGAGGGCTGAAAAATCACTGACCAGATGGTTTTCGGTGATTTCGATAACGACTTGCCCAGGTGTCAGGCCCAGCGCTTGCAGATGGGGCAGGTCGCCATCCTGGCGGAAATGGACGTCAGTCAGGCAGGGAATGCTGGCATTGATGAACAACTTGCCTGGCAATTTGAGCCGGGCATAGTCCGCCATCACGATTTCACGGCACAGGTGTTCAAACTGGCAGGTCATGTTGAGTTGCCTTGCGCAATCAAACAGCGCTTGTGGCGAATGTAGGGACGAACCCTGCGGGCCGCGAATCAGCCCTTCGAATGCGAAGTATTTGCCGGAATGCATGTCGAGAATGGGTTGGAAAACACCATGCAAGCGCCGCGCGGACACGAGTTCGATAAATTCGCTGAGTTGAGTATGCATTGCGGGGGCTACGGAACAAAAACTTACGTCATGATGCTGCAATTCTATGAGTGAGGTTGGCATGGATTTCCTGAAGATTATTTGGAAGCAATCGTGACAAGGCCTTCTTTGTCCTCGTCATTTGTGGCAGCAGCCATGGCGGGTTGCCAGTGATGTTTTAACTCCATGCGGCCATCCAGGTGTTCGATGATGGCGGTGCAGCTATCGACCCAGTCGCCGCAGTTGATGTAGGTCATGCCGTCAACTTCCTTGATGGCGGCACTGTGGATGTGGCCGCAGATCACGCCATCCAGGCCGCGGTCGCGTACAGCACGAATGACCGCATCTTCAAAATCGAAAATGAAGGAAACCGCGCGTTTGACGCGGCGTTTGGCATAACCGGCGAGTGACCAGTAATCGGCAATGCCGAACGTTCGACGCAGCCAGGCAACCCACACATTTGCGCGTACCAGCAGGTTGTAGCCGACGTCACCCAGCACGGCCAGCCATCGATGATGGCGGGTTACCTGGTCAAATTCATCGCCATGAATCACCAAGTACCGGCGACCGTCAGCAGCAACATGGATATGCTCGTTGGTGATCACGATATCGCCGAAGGCAACACTGTGATATTCGCGTAGCGCTTCATCGTGGTTGCCAGGAACCAGCATCACTTTCTCGCCATGACGCGCGCGACGGAGGATTTTTTGCACCACGGTATTTTGTGCTGGCGTCCAGTGAATGCTGCGCTTCATGGCCCAGAAATCAATGATGTCGCCGACGAGGAATAGTTGGTCCGCTTCGTGAGTACGCAGAAATTCAAGCAAACGTTCGGCCTGACAACCCCGTGTTCCGAGGTGGATGTCGGAAAGAAAAATGGTGCGAACTTTTGTCATCTCAGTCGGGTGCAAAACGAAAGATCAGGTCGGCGTGTTGTTGTCGCTGGTGTGTTTTGATGGTGGTGTGCAAGATGTCGGCCAGCTGATTGCTGATATGCCCCCAGTCGAGATGACGCACACTGGTATGGGCACGCTGGCGCAAAGTGGCCAGCATTGCCGGGTTGCGCGCTAGTTCAAGCGCGGCAGCGATGAAGGCATCACTGTGGTTGCCAGGTACAACGCGGCCATTGTCACCATTGCGTATCAACTCGTTAGCTGCTGCGCAGTCATAGGCAACGACACCCAGGCCGCTCGCGAGTGCTTCCAGTGTGACGTTGCCGAAGGTTTCGGTTAGGCTGGGGAACAGAAACAGATCGGCGGAGGCGTAATGTGCTGCGAGATCTTCCTCGCGCCGCATACCGGCAAAAATATAGGTGGCGTCGCTGCGTTGAAGTTGTGTACGTAACGGGCCATCGCCGACGAAAAGCAGGCGCGCATTGGAATGCAACTCGCGGATGGCAGCAAAGGCTTGTGTTACCAGCAGCAGGTTTTTTTCTGCCGCCAAGCGGCCGACATAGGTGACGACAAGTTGCTCATCGCTAACACCCCACTGCGCGCGTAGCGCCTTGCTGCGCCGCTGCGGATTGAATAGTGCGATATCTACGCCACGTGATACGACACGCACCGTGCGATAGCCTGCGTCGGTGAGCTCTCGTGCCACGGCAAAAGTCGGCGCTAGTGTGACGGCGCTTTTGTTATGCAAACGGCGCAAATGCATGGCCACCAAGCCCTCTAACCAGCCAAAACCATAGTGACGGCTGTAAGCATGAAAATTAGTGTGAAATTCGGAGACTACCGGGATGTCTAGCTCGCGTGCCGCTGCAATGGCCGACGCACCTAGCGGTCCTTCGGTAGCAACCTGAATGATATGGGGACGGTCTGCTCGCCAGGCCTTGAGCAGACGGGCTTTGGCGGGAAGGCCAAAACGCAGGCCGCGATACCCGGGGATAGGGCATCCGGCTACCAGCACTTCGCGCAGATTGGTTTCGGTAGCAGGCAGGTCATTGGCATGCTGACGTGGGCGTACCAGCGTGAAACGGTGCCCTAGGTGGCGCAGTCCATCGGTCATACGGCCCAGCGTCATGGCGACGCCATTGATTTCTGGCCGCCAAGTCTCGGTGACCAGCGCGATGTGGAGTGGTATCGTCATGTTGCGCAGTTTGCCAATTGCCTGTGGCAGATAGATGACGCCAAGGTGACGTTTTTGTTACTCGATTTTCTAATTGGTAAGCACCAATAGCCAGATAAT
>JALRCC010000104.1 GCA_023257495.1 Rugosibacter sp.
CGGTATTCACGCCAGCCCAACATGTGTGATGGCTTATGGCGAGCATGGTGGCGCGGTCGGCACGCTGATCGGTAAAGAAAATGATGGTTTGAAATACATGTTCGTGATGATGAATGCGGCACGCTATGCCGTCGGGTTGGAAGGCCTGGCGCTGGGCGAGCGCGCGTACCAGCAGGCGCTCGGGTTTGCTCGTGAGCGCGTGCAGAGCCGTGCGATTGAAGGCTCGGCCGGTAGTGTGCCGATCATCAAGCACCCGGATGTCCGGCGCATGTTGTTGCTGATGCGTTCACAAAATGAAGCCATGCGTGCCGTGGCTTATGTCGTGGCGTCAGCACTGGATTCTGCCTCGCGACATCCGGATGCGGATGAGCGTATTCGCCAACAGGCGTTTGTGGATTTGATGATTCCCGTAGTCAAAGCCTGGCTGACTGAAACAGGAAATGAAGTCACGTCACTTGGCGTGCAGATTCATGGCGGCATGGGTTTCATTGAAGAAACCGGTGCTGCACAGCATTTTCGCGATGCGCGCATCACCACGATTTATGAGGGCACGACCGGTATTCAGGCATTGGATCTTATCGGTCGCAAAGTCGCCCGCGATGGCGGCGCTGCACTGAATGCCTTGCGCGGACAAATGAAAGAGACGCAAGCCGAACTGGCTAAACAGTCGGCTGCCAGTTTCAAGGCACTGGCGGCAGCGCTTGGCGAGGGCATTGCTGCGGTGGCTGCGGCGGGTGAATACATTGTGGCCAATTACGGCAAGGATCCGCGCACGGTTGCTGTCGGTGCAGTACCTTTCCTGCGCTTACTGGGAATTGTGTCCGGCGGCTGGATGATGGCGCGTGCCGCACTGGCTGCACAAGCGAAAATTGACGCAGGTGACAATGATCCGTTTTATCCCGCAAAAATCAATACAGCGCATTTTTATGCAGATCATGTGATGGCAGCAGCAAGTGGTCTGGTCAAGGAAGTGGTGCATGGCGGCGCGAGCGCGCTGGCCTTGGATGATGCGCAGTTTTGATGCGGCTTTCAAAAAGTCGGCGTTGGTGATACGGTGTGACGGGCAGGATTCAGGCAAAAAAGCGGCCACAGGGAACATAGTATGGCCACTTTCGCCAACCTCCTGCAACTCGGTACAGTGTTTTCAGTAAGCCGGAAAGCCCCCTGATTTGCGGGTTGCCCAATAAAAAAACCCGCTTTGGCGGGGTTTTTTATTGGATGTCGCGTGTTACATCTGCTGATAAATTGGCCCCTCGCCGCCTTGCGGGGCGACCCAGTTGATGTTTTGCGTCGGGTCCTTGATATCGCAGGTTTTGCAATGCACGCAGTTCTGCGCATTGATTTGTAACTGCGGATTGGCCCCGCCAGCATCGCGCACGATCTCATAAACTCCGGCAGGGCAATAGCGCTGCTCGGGTGCGTCGTAACGTGCCAGATTGGTAGTGATCGGCACATCGGCATTCTTCAGTTGTAAGTGGCAGGGCTGGTCTTCTTCGTGGTTGGTGTTGGAAAGAAAAACAGAAGAGAGACGGTCAAACGTCAGCACACCATCGGGTTTGGGATAATCGATGGGCGTACATTCAGCTGCCGGTTTGAGTTTGGTGTGGTCCGCCGTATTGTGCAGCGTCCACGGCGCCTTGCCACGTAGTAGCACCTGATCGATGCCGAACATGATCGAGCCAGTGACAAGCCCCTTGGCCATCCACGGTTTGAAGTTGCGTGCCGTGTGCAACTCGTCATGCAGCCAGGAAGCGCGTAAGGCCTCGGGATAGGCGGTGAGTTCATCCTGCATGCGCCCGGCGGCGAGTGCGGCCGCTGCCGCTTCAGCGGCCAGCATGCCGCTTTTGATTGCAGCATGGCTACCTTTGATACGCGAGGCAACCAGTAGTCCGGCATCATCCCCAATCAGGGCGCCGCCCGCGAAATCCAGCCGAGGCATGGATTGCAGGCCGCCTGCCGCCAGCGCGCGCGCACCATAGGCGATACGCTTGCCGCCATTGAGCATGGCAGCAATACGTGGATGAGTTTTCAGGCGTTGCATTTCCTCGAAGGGGGAGAGGAAGGGATTGCTGTAACCCAGGCCGACAACGAGCCCGATGGCAATCTGGTTTTCTGCCAGGTGGTAAATGAATCCGCCGCCATAGGTGTCCCGTGCCAGCGGCCAGCCAGCGGTGTGGATGACCAAGCCCTTTTCGTGTTGAGCGGTTGGTACTTCCCATAATTCTTTAATGCCCAAAGCATAAGTTTGCGGGTCGGATTTTTCGCGCAAGTTGAACCTGGTTTCAATTTCCTTGCCCAAATGTCCGCGACACCCTTCGGCGAACAGCGTGTATTTGGCGAGCAGATCCATGCCCGGCTGATAGGCGGGGCCATGTTCTCCGTCGTGCTTGACGCCCATATCACCAGTTGCAACGCCACGCACGGCACCTTGTTCGTTGTACAGTACTTCAGCGCCGGCAAAGCCGGGGAAGATATCAACGCCCAAGGCTTCGGCCTGGGTTGCCAGCCAACGGCAGACCTGTCCAAGACTGACGATATAGTTTCCATGATTCTGAAAGCACGCGGGCAGCAGAAAATTGGGCACGTCAATGTGGCTCTTGGCCGTTAAAAACGTAAACCAGTCACGGCTGACCGGTGTATCCAACGGGGCATCCTTTTCTTGCCAGTCGGGCAGCAGCTCATTGAGTGCGCGGGGGTCCATCACCGCGCCGGAAAGAATATGGGCACCAATTTCAGCACCTTTTTCAATCAGGCATACGCTGATTTCTGGGTTGATCTGTTTTAGTCGTATTGCTGCCGAGAGCCCTGCGGGGCCACCTCCTACGATCAATATGTCAAACTCCATCGCTTCGCGCTGCATGTGATTCCTTTCAATACTCGGCAAACCAGATCGGGCGATTATAATCATCCCTTCTTTAGCCTGTTGAAGTCGGTTCATGAATCCGGTTGTCTCCGTTGATGAGAAGTCTGATCGCAAGCTTGTTTATTGCCTTGAAATGCCCTTGCGCTGGGGCGATCAGGACGCGATGAATCACATCAATAACACGCTGTATTTTCGTTACATGGAACAAGCCCGGGTTGAGTGGCTGGATTCCATTTGCCCTGAAGAGCGGCGAGAAAAAAACCAGGGCGCAGTGCTAGTCAATGCAAGCTGCACTTTTTTGATGCCGCTCACTTACCCGGGGAAAATATTGTGTGATATTTTCATCGGCCAACCCGGGCGCAGTAGTTTGCCGACGTTTTATGAGCTGCGCCGGGTAGATGATCATCGTCTTTATGCGCAAGGTGCGGCTAAACTGGTGTGGATAGACAAGCTCAGTGGCCAGTCGATCCCGCTGCCCGATGCTCTGCGAAAGGCTTTTGCTGGTGTCCAGAAAACGTAACCACTTGCAGTGATGCTGACATTATTTTTGGTGTAACGTTTTGGTGTAACGATGTATTGATTGAATTGAGAATTGATCCATCACTTTCGTAAGGGGCATAGATGAATAAAATTTTTCCTTCTGCTACTGCAGCGCTCGAAGGCATCGTCAAGGACAATCAGCTACTGGCTGTTGGCGGGTTTGGGCTGTGTGGTATTCCCGAAGCGCTGATTGATGCGCTGCTGGCCAGTGGTGTCAAAGGACTGACGGTGATCTCGAACAATGCAGGCATTGATGGGTTTGGCTTGGGCAAGCTGCTCGAATCTCGGCAGATCAAAAAGATGATTGCCAGCTATGTTGGCGAGAACAAGGAATTCGAGCGCCAGTATTTATCCGGTGAACTCGAAGTGGAACTGACACCACAAGGCACGCTGGCAGAAAAATTACGCGCCGGTGGCGCAGGCATTCCGGCATTTTTCACGAAGACCGGCGTAGGTACGCGGGTGGCTGAAGGTAAGGAGCTACGCGATTTTGACGGAGATACCTATGTGCTCGAACGTAGCTTTGTGCCTGATGTGGCTCTGGTCAAGGCTCACGTGGCAGATAAATCCGGCAATTTGCAGTTTCGTTTGACTGCGCGCAACTTCAATCCGGCCGTGGCGATGGCGGGCAAGATATGTATCGTGGAAGTCGAGCACATTGTTGAGACGGGTACGCTGGATCCAGACCAGATTCATCTGCCGGGGATTTATGTGCATCGCATTGTGCATAACCCCAACCCTGAAAAGCGTATCGAACGAGTCGTCCTCAGAGAAAAGGAAGAAAACTGATCATGGCCTGGAACCACGACCAAATGGCAGCGCGTGCTGCGCAAGAATTACAGGATGGCTTTTATGTGAACTTGGGCATTGGCTTGCCAACGCTGGTGGCCAACCATGTACCCGATCACATGGAAGTATGGTTGCAAAGTGAGAATGGCATGCTCGGTATTGGCCCCTTTCCAACCAAAGATGAAGTGGATGCCGACTTGATCAACGCGGGCAAGCAGACGGTGACGACCTTGCCTGGTTCATCGATTTTTGGCAGCGAGGAAAGTTTTGCCATGATTCGTGGCGGCAAGATCAACCTGAGCATTCTCGGTGCGATGCAGGTTAGCGAACACGGTGATCTGGCGAACTGGATGATTCCCGGCAAGATGGTCAAGGGCATGGGTGGTGCGATGGATCTGGTCGCGGGTGTCAAGCGTGTGGTCGTGCTGATGGAGCATGTGGCCAAAAAGAAAGATGGCAGCGAAGACCTGAAAATTCTGCCTGCCTGCACCTTGCCGCTGACCGGCAAGGCCGTTGTTAATCGCATCATCACCGATTTGGCGGTGATGGACGTTACCCCAAAAGGGCTGCAAGTGATTGAGCTCGCACCCGGCGTGACGATGGAGCAACTCCAGGCGAAGACCGGTGTGAAACTGCAATAGGATCTTGCAGCAGATTCTGGCTACTAGGCTCTAGTCTCTAGTGCAACACCCGCCCGGCAGGCGGAAACAGCTCGTCAATGATTTCCGGGCCGAAGTGGTATTCATGACCGCAGATTTCATCTGCGATAGAAATGACCTCGGTATCGGCGAGGATGCCGACTACTTCCTCACGACCCATGGAAAGCAATAGGTTGCGTATTTTTTCTTCATCACGCGGGCAATGCCAAGTGACCATGCGCGGTGAGAAAACGCGGATATTTTCGGTGTTGAACAAGCGGGTGAGCAGTGTCTCTACCGGCAGCGTTAACTCGGCAGGCTGCAGTGTGTTGGCGAGTTGCTCAATGCGATTCCAGCCGTCTTTATCGAGCAGATCAGCGTCCGGCAGTTTTTGTAAAAACAGTCCGCAGGCGGTCTCATTGTCTGCCGCTAGCCACAGGCGGGAAGACAGTTGTTCGGACTGGGTGAGGTAATGCTCGAAAATGGCAGCCATCGTTTCGCCATCATTCGGCACCAAACTTTGGTAGGGCTCGGCATTTGCTGTTTGCAACGTGAGCATGAGCTGACCATCGCCGAGCAGGTCTTTGGTGGTCGGGGGTGAGGTTGTTGAGGTGGCGGTAACAAAAGTCGGCGCTGGCGAGACGGTGTTGGAACGAAAGTCTTCGGTCAAGAACGAGGTGGTTTCTTTCAATGAACTGCGCGCCATGCCGCGCAGACGCAATTGTTCATCGCAATCCATCACCAACAGCGATATGGGCCCTGTGCCCTGTAGCTGAAAGCGCACGCGGCCAGGTGTTTTCAGATTGCTGCCGATAATGGTGGTGATGGCCGCGAGTTCGCCCAACAGGCTACGCGTGGTTGGAGTGTAATCGCGCACAGCGCATAGCGAGCGCCAGGCAGGCCCGAGTTGAACGAGACTGCCGCGTATGTCGAGGTCTTCGAACAGAAAACGATGAATGGTATCCATAGAGGGTTAGCGTACGAAGCTGTCAAACAACGTGGGGTCAAACCCGACCAGTAGCTGACCTGCGTCGTTTTCAACGAGCGGGCGGCGGATTACGCTGGGGTTTTCCAGCATCAGGGCCACGGCCTGCCCTTGGGTGGTGATCGCCTGTTGCTCAGGGCTGAGCTTGCGCCAGGTGGTGCCTTTGTTGTTGATCAGCGTTTGCCAGCCGAGCGCACGACACCAAAGCACGAGTTTTTCACGTGGCACACCGAGTTTTTTGTAGTCGTGAAATTCATAGCCAACACTATTTGCCTCACACCAGGCGAAGGCTTTTTTCATTGTGTCGCAGTTTTTGATACCGTAAAGTTTGACCATGATGAAGAGCCCTTTGAAAAAAGAGGCAAGAGTTTGCATGGGGGCAGAATGATAGCAAAAGCCCCACTTGAAATGTGGCATAATCGGGCTATGAAAAATTCAATGAGTGTGCGCCGACTACTGTTGGCGGGTGTGGTTCTTGCGATTATTTTTTTCGCTATCTGGTGGGCAATGCGTCCCAAGCCCGTTGCCGTGGCTTTCTCGACAGTGGACATAGGGACGGTTGATGCAACGGTGGTGAATACCCGCGCAGGGACTGTAGAAGCTTGCCAGCGCACACGATTGTCAGCCATTACCGGCGGGCGGATTGAATACTTGGGCGTGAAAGAAGGCGATCAGGTTAAAAAAGGCCAGGTGCTGATGAGATTATGGAATGAGGACCAAAAGGCCCAACAACTGGTCGCGGAGACGCAGCGCGCGCTAGCCGCGCAGCGCGTGAATGAGCAGTGTGTGGTCGCGGCCAATGCCGAACGCGAAGCCCAGCGTCAGGCCATGTTGCGGGCGCAAGGTTATGTTTCCATTGCACGTGAAGATGCCGCCAGAAGTGAAGCGGATGCCAAGCGTTCCGCCTGTGCCAGCGCGCGCGCTGATGTGGTGCAGTCTCAAGCACGCGTGGCGCTCTCTAAAACTGAACAACAGCGTACGGTATTGATTGCGCCATTTGATGGCACAGTGGCCAAGATTGTGGGCGAGCTGGGCGAATATTCCACCCCTTCGCCACCGGGCGTGCAAACGCCGCCGGCCATTGATCTGATGGATTCGAGTTGTCTGTATGTCAAGGCGCCGATGGATGAGGTGGATGCCCCCAAAATCACGGCTGGCCTGCCCGTACGCGTGATCCTGGATGCGTTGCCCAAGCAGCCGTTGGCCGGCCACGTGCGGCGGGTCGCACCGTATGTGCTGGCGGTTGAAAAGCAGGCGCGCACGGTGGATGTCGAGGTGGATTTTGATGAGCCTGCCAAACAGCTGTTGGTTGGCTATAGCGCCGATGTGGAAATCGTGTTGCAGCAAAAAAATAACGTGTTGCGTGTGCCTACCGCAGCGATCATGGAAGGTGGCCGTGTGTTGGTGTTAAGTCCTGATGCGGATGATAAAACGACCGGTCAGTTAGCGGAGCGAAAACTCAAAACCGGCTTGGCGAATTGGGAGTATACCGAGGTTTTGTCTGGCTTGACGCGCGGCGATCGCGTGGTGATGTCCTTAGAGCGAGCTGGCGTAAAAGTCGGCGCTCGTGTGACGGTGGACGTCGCGGGTGGGGGCGATAAGGCCGCGAATCAAAGCGCTACGCCCCAATCAAAATAAAAAAACGCTGCCATGGCACTTATTTCTCTGGCGGGTATTGAACGGGTTTTTCACTTGGGCGAATCCAGTGTGCATGCCTTGGCGCGCATTGATCTGCAAATTGCAGCGGGCGAATATGTGGCGGTGGTCGGGCCGTCTGGTTCGGGTAAATCCACCCTGCTCAATTTATTGGGGTTGCTCGACCAACCGACGGGTGGCACTTATCACTTGGAAGGGCGCGATGTGACCACGCTCTCGCCCAACGAGCAGGCCGCAGTGCGCAGTCAGCGCATAGGCTTTGTGTTCCAGAGTTTTCATCTGGTGCCACGTTTGACGGCGGCAGAAAACATTGCTTTGCCCATGATGCTTGCCGGTCTGCCTGCCAGTGTTCGTGAGCAGCGCGTGCAACAAGCGTTGCGCAATGTTGGTCTGGATGCGCGAGCGCATCACCGGCCAGATGAGCTCTCGGGTGGGCAGCGTCAGCGCGTGGCCATAGCGCGTGCGACCATCATGCAGCCTGCGGTATTGCTGGCGGATGAACCCACAGGCAATCTGGATCGTGCCACGGGCGACGATGTGATTCACTTGCTCGAAGACCTGAATGCCCATGGCGTGACACTCATTATTGTGACGCATGACGCAAAACTCGCGGCTCGTGCGCGGCGGCAAATTGTCATGGAAGATGGCTGGGTGAAAGCGGACAGCGTGCAAGCAGGCGCTGATAGCTCCGCCAATACTCCGCCGCACATGTCGGTACAGGGTGGATGAACAACAACACGCAGCCTGGCACCATGCGGCGCATGGATATTATCCGCTTCGCGCGTGATGCCGCGACGGCATATCCGCTGCGCACCCTGCTGTCGATACTGGCAATGGCCATTGGTGTTGCCTCGGTTGTTCTATTAACCGCGCTAGGCGATGGCGCGCGGCGTTATGTGGTGGCGCAGTTTTCTTCACTGGGCAGTAACCTCGTGATTGTGCTGCCCGGTCGATCTGCCACGGGCGGCTTTAATCCGGCCAATGGCATCACCACCACGCCCCGCGATTTAACGGTAGACGATGCTTGGGCTTTGCTGCGTGCGCCGGCCATACAGCGTGTTGCGCCATTGATGGTGGGGAATTCGGAAATCAGTGCCAATGGTCGCGTAAGAGAAGTCGTGGCCGCAGGTTCAACGGCGTCTTTCATGCCGATCCGCAATTTTGAGTTAGCCCAAGGCAAATTTTTGCCAGACGAGGATTGGCGTAGTGGTTCGGCAGTGGCGGTGATTGGCACGACGATACAAAAAGATATTTTCGATAATCAATCGGCGGTCGGTCAATTGATCCGCTTGGGTGACCGGCGTCTGCGCGTGATTGGTGTGTTGAAATCCACCGGTCAGGGCGTGGGTATGAATACCGATGAGCTGGTGATCGTGCCGGTGGGTTTGGCGCAAGTCTTGTTCAATTCAAATAATCTTTTTCGCATCATGATCCAGGCACGTGGGCGTGAGCAAATTGATGCGGCCAAAACCCAGGCCACGGCGATTATCAAGTTGCGTCATGGCGGTGAGGAAGATGTGACTGTGATTACGCAAGATGCGGTGCTGGCCACATTCGACAAGCTGCTGGACACGCTGACCGCTGCGGTGGCAGGCATTGCCGCCATCAGCCTGCTGGTGGCCGGGGTGCTGGTGATGAATGTGATGCTTGTCGCGGTCACCCAGCGCCGGGCAGAAATCGGGCTGATCAAAGCGTTGGGTGCGCGTGGCGAAACGATCCGCCAAATTTTCTTGGTGGAAGCAGCAATGCTCTCTTTAGCTGGCGCAGTGGCGGGCTATCTTTTGGGGCAGATCGGGGCGTGGGGTTTGCGCTCGGCGTTTCCTGTGTTCCCCGCGTATTCACCCGCGTGGGCAGTGATGGCGGCATTGGCAACGGCGCTAGGCACGGGTTTGGTGTTTGGCTTGTTGCCCGCGCAGCGTGCCGCACGGCTTGATCCGGTGGATGCTTTGATGCGGCATTGAGGAATGTCATGCGAGTAAAACACCATGCCTTTTATTGATGCAGTAACGCTCGCTTTTCGTGCCGTTATCGCGCAGCGGCTGCGCAGCTTTTTGACGCTGCTTGGCATTGCGATTGGCATTGCGGCGGTGATTTTATTGACTTCAATCGGCGAGGGCTTGCGCCGCTATGTGTTGGGCGAGTTCACTCAGTTTGGCACCAACGTGATTGGTGTGCATCCCGGTAAGGTCAAGACGGGTGGTGCGGCCAGTGTGGGCTTGCCCAGTAGCGCCAAACCCTTATCGCTGGAAGATGCTGAAGCATTGCGCCGCTTGCCGAATGTGATTGCGGTGACGCCCAGTGTGTTTGGCAATGCCGAAGCAAGTGCGGGTGGCCGCGTGCGCCGCGTAACGGTGTATGGCGTGGGGCCGGAGATGCTGACGGTATTCAAAGGGCGCATGAGTACGGGCCTGTTTTTACCCGTCGAAGATGCGAATGCGGCGCGTGCATTAGTGGTGTTGGGGCCCAAACTGAAGCACGAATTATTTGGTGCGCAATCTGCTCTGGGCGCACGGGTGCGTCTGGGCGGCTTGCAGTTTCGCGTGATCGGCGTGCTCGAATCCAAGGGACAGTTTTTAGGCATGGATC
>JALRCC010000132.1 GCA_023257495.1 Rugosibacter sp.
ATAATAGATCACGGGCCCATTCAGGACTTTTTATCCACGATGGCACGCCAGTATGCGCTCTGGTTGGTCGGTGGGTCGTTACCGCTAATGTCCAACAACCCCGCGAAAATGCGCAACACCTGCTTGGTATTCAATCCGCAAGGCGAACGTGTTGCTCGCTACGACAAGATTCACTTGTTCGGATTTCACAAAGGCAATGAACACTATGACGAAGCTGCCACCATTGAAGCGGGGAACCAGGTAGTTACCTGCGACACACCGCTTGGCAGAATGGGTTTATCCATCTGCTATGACCTGCGCTTTGCCGAACTTTACCGCCGCATGGGTGAGGTCAATCTGATCGTGGTACCCGCTGCTTTTACCGAAACCACTGGGCGAGCCCATTGGGAAACGCTGCTGCGCACCCGCGCGATTGAAAATCAGTGCTATGTTGTTGCTGCGGCTCAGGGCGGCCGCCACCCCAATGGCCGGATGACTCATGGCAACAGCATGATCATCGACCCTTGGGGTGAAATATTAGCCCGCATGGATAAAGGCGAAGGCGTGATTCTGGCCGATTTTGATCCCCAGCAACTAGCCGACATCCGCACACGGCTGCCCGCGCTACAACACCGAATTCTCTAAGGAACATCATGAACACAAACCATTTCTCGATTGCCGAAGAAACGCTTCTGGCTCCCTATGATCTCGCTCCGTACAAGCTGGAACGTGTCTTTAGCCAGCTCATGAGTCATCAAGTCGATTTTGCTGATCTGTATTTTCAATATGCACGATCCGAAGCATGGAGTCTGGAAGAAGGCATTGTCAAATCAGGTAGTTTCAATATCGAGCAAGGCGTTGGCGTGCGTGCCATCGCGGGGGAAAAAACCGCTTTCGCTTATTCAGACGATATCAGTCTTGGCGCGTTGCAAACCGCAGCGGGTACAACCCGCGCCATTGCAGCAGGAGGCGCACATCGCCTGGCTCCGGCGTTACGCCATCACCGCACCTCACCTGCACTGTCTGGCGCAGGCGACCCGATCAGCTCACTGAAAGATGCTGAAAAAGTCTCCCTGCTCGAGCGCCTCGAAGCCATGGCACACGCTGCCGACCCTCGCGTCAAGGAAGTCATGGCCAACATTGCAGCCACTTGGGAAGTCATACTCGTCGCACGATCTGACGGTCATATGGCCGCAGACGTTCGTCCGCTGGTACGCGTCTCACTTTCAGTCATCATGGAAGAAAACGGACGCCGCGAGCAAGGCTCTTCTGGTGGGGGCGGACGTTTTGATTACGCTTACTTTACCGATGACATGCTGCGCGACTATGCCCGCTGCGCCGTTCATCAAGCCAGTGTCAATCTGGCGGCAAAGCCTGCACCAGCGGGTGAAATGACCGTTGTACTCGGTCCTGGCTGGCCGGGTATTCTGCTGCATGAAGCGGTGGGACACGGGCTGGAAGGCGACTTTAACCGTAAAGGCAGTTCGACTTTTTCGGGCAGACTGGGCGAACGTGTCGCTGCCAAAGGCGTCACGGTCATTGATGACGGCACGCTGACTGATCGCCGTGACTCTCTCACGGTGGATGATGAAGGCAACCCAACACAGCGGACTGTACTGATTGAAGACGGCATCCTCGTTGGCTATCTGCAAGACAGCCTGAACGCACGCCTGATGGGCATGGCCCCCACCGGCAATGGCCGCCGCGAATCCTTCGCTCATCTACCAATGCCACGCATGACCAATACCATGATGATGAACGGTGAACATGATCCGCAAGAAATCATCAAGTCTGTCAAAAAAGGAATTTACGCAGCCAACTTTGGTGGTGGCCAGGTGGATATCACCAGCGGGAAATTTGTCTTTTCCACCGCCGAAGCGTACCTGATCGAAGACGGAAAAATCACTACACCCGTGAAAGGCGCTACCCTGATTGGTAATGGGCCGGATGCCATGACTCGCGTCTCGATGATAGGTAATGATATGGCTCTCGATCCAGGCGTTGGCACCTGTGGCAAAGATGGCCAGAGCGTCCCCGTCGGTGTAGGGCAGCCTACCTTGCGCATTGATGGCCTGACCGTGGGCGGCACGGCATAAAAAACACGCCGTGTTTGACCACCATGCGCGAGCGGTGACGCGCGAGCGGCATCAACCGCCGTATTGCCATTTTCAAACAGTCCGGCATTGTCGCTGAATAGAGACAGCGAAGAACCCATCCGTTCATCGAAATACGCAACAAGCGCTGCTTTCTTGTCGCCATCAAGCGACAAGTAATCCAAACAGATTTTGAGAGCACCTCATAACTGTTTGAAAAAAATAAAAAAATATCTGGCCCGATATTTGCTTGTTACCAATTTGTATCCTCAACAAATTGACCTGATCTTTCTCAACAGCGTTCATTCCCACCCCCTGACGACTTATGCACACTCGATTCACGCCAGCATCCAATCAGCGCGCCATAGCGCGCCCCCGCTCCCGATTACACCTCGACTTTGCAAAGACAACAGAAGACATTCGTGAAGCACAACGTCTGCGCTACAAGGTCTTTGGCGAAGAATTAGGTGCCCATTTAAACAAAGACATACCAGGTCACGAGACGGACTTATTTGACATTCACTGTGATCACCTGCTCGTACGCACGCATGATGCCGGAGAAGTCATTGGCACTTGCCGCCTGATTTCTCCAGAAGCGGCAAAATCTGCGGGCGGCTATTACGCCGAAGGGGAATTCGCGCTCGCCCACTTACAACACCTGCGCGCCGACATGATGGAAATTGATCGGTTCTGCATTCATCCTGACTATCGCAGCGGCAGTGTCATGGCGTTGCTGTGGTCTGGATTAGGGCAATACATAGCCCAGCGCCAATACCTCTATTTAATTGGTTGTGCCTCCATCAGCATGAACGATGGTGGTCATAATGCAGCCAATCTCTATCAACAACTGAGTGCCAAACACACCATATCGGAAGAATATCGCACGACTCCGCTGCACCCTTTGCCTTATCAAAAGCTGGCGAGCGGCAAGCCTGCCGTCATCCCTCCACTCATCAAGGGCTATCTGCGTGCAGGGGGGTATGTCTGTGGAGAGCCTGCATGGGATAACGATTTCAATGTGGCCGATCTGCTTTTTCTGCTCCCCATGACGCAATTGAACAAACGCTATGGGCGAACTTTTCTTGATCCCCACCGCACGACCGAAGGATTCCATTAACGAGCGGTGCAACACGGCTGCGGCAAGACATCCGGCAGCGTGGCAGACTTGCCAATTCAAAACAGGGATTGCTGTACAGACCCAGAGGATGTATTTGTCGCTTGCCTGTTATCCCTATCCGGTGGTTGGAATAAAGTCGAATCCAACGCAGGCAAATGTTGATCGAGTCTTAACCGTCGGCAAGCAATTTTAAAACGTTGCTGAATCACATCGGCCAACGGCCCATCGCCACGATGACGATGGCCAAAGCGACTGTCATATTCCTTGCCACCATGCATTTGACGCAGCAGGCTGAATACATGTTCCGCGCGACCGGGTTCTTCACGTTCCAGCCAATCACGAAATAGCGGCTTGACCTCATGCGGCAGGCGTAACAGCACATAGCCTGCCGTGCGAGCACCGGCATCAGCAGCGGCTTGTAAAATATCTTCCAGTTCATGATCCGTCAAAGCCGGGATCAGTGGTGCCACTAAAACTGCGGTCGGTATGCCTGCAGCAGAGAGCGTCTCCAGCACAGAAAGTCGGCGCTGGCTAGACGCCGCGCGTGGCTCCATACGCCGCGCCAGATCAGCACTCAACGTGGTAATGGAGACAGCAACACGCACCAGATGCTGTTTTGCCATCTGGGCAAGAATGTCCAGATCGCGCAGAATCAACGCGGATTTAGTCACAATGCTCACCGGATGACGACACGCGGCCAGCGTTTCCAGGATGCCGCGCGTCAAACGCAAGCGCCGCTCTACCGGCTGCCAGCCATCCGTATTGATGCCCAGCGCAATGGGTTTGCACACATACTTTGGATGCGCGAGCTCCCGGCGCAAAACCTCAACCGCATCGGGCTTATAGGCCAGCCTGGTCTCAAAATCCAACCCCGGCGATAAGCCCAGATACGCATGACTGGGCCGTGCAAAACAATAGCTGCAACCATGCTCACAACCGCGATAGGGGTTAATTGAACGATCAAACGGAATATCCGGCGAATGGTTGTAACTGATCACCGACTTGGCTGTATCAATGATCAGTTCAGTGGGCAACGGTGGTGCAGACTCCTCCGCCTCATTCCACCACCCATCGTCTATTGCTTCGCGTTGCCAATGGGCATAGCGATTATCGGGATTATCGGCAGCGCCGCGTCCTTTTTGCGTGGCTTTCATGGCATGGTCCAACGGCTCGCCTTCAGCGTGCTATGCCGTAACAGGTTTTGCATCAAACTTATACCCCAGCGCCACCACCCCTTGGCGCAGCATGTCCATCGCTGGCGATATCTGTTCAGGGGCACCACGCACACCCAGCTCAACGTGGAAAGGTATGGTTTGCGAACCCAGAAAAGGCAAACTGAAGGTCTTCACCGCGGGGAACCGCTCTTCAACGGCCAGCATCAAGGGGATCAACAGACTTTCAACACCACCCCAAACGAGGACGGCATCATCCGCCACCGGGGTCGCATTGAACAGATGACGATACCGGGTATCCAGCACCCATTCCACCATCGGCCAGGCCATTTGTGGAAAGCCTGGCACAAAATAATGTGTCCCCAGTGAAAACCCGGCAATGCGGTTAAACGGGTTGGGAATAATCTGGCTACCCACGGGGAAGCGCCCCATATCCAGTGACTCCATCGTCAGTTCGCGATTCATTTCGACAAAGCGGGCGCGAATTTCATGTTCTGCCTCGGGATGCAAGAACAGGTCAACGCCTGCCGCTGCGGCCACAGCCTGACGCGTGTGATCGTCAGGCGTATTGCCGATGCCACCGAAGCTGAAAACAATATCGTTACCCGCCAAAGTACGGCGAAAAGTATCAATCAGACGTTGTCGGTCATCGCCGATAAACATCGCCCAGTCCAGATGCATGCCTCGCGCAGCAAGGAGCGCAACCAGCCGGGGAAAGTGCCCATCCACACGCTTGCCGCGCGTGATCTCATCGCCAATAATAATTGCACCGATTGCTTGCATTACGATTTACTCCCTGTTGTTTTCTTCTCTGCTGTTTTCTTACTTGTCACGCTTATCACGGACTCAACGATCAAATTGCGGAGCATCCACCGTACCTGTCATGGACACCGCACGTCTCACGTGAATGGAATTTGACTTGAGCTCAACAGAGAATCGACTGCTGATTGTTTTGTCGGCAGTGATATCTGCGTTGCCTGTCGTGGTCATGAGGCCGTCAACCATTCTCACATTGCGTAGTTGCATGGTGCCGTACCCATAGGAAAACTTTCCATCCAGGGTGGTATAGGGCGTTCTGCCGCCACTGCTCAATCCACGTAAAGCCTGGCCAAGATCTATCCCATGCAGAACCCCGCGCTCGACCAGAAATTTCCCTTCGGCGCTGGCAGATGACGCAAGTAAGGCCGGATCTGCTGCTTGCATTGCAAAAGTGCCGCTCCCGCTCAGTAGCCCGCCTTCCGATAACGCAGGAAACATGACTGCCGTATCAAGCAGTTTGGCCTGAGCTTCGCCATTGAGTATCCATCCCGAACTCCAATTCAACCTCGCCTTGCCACTGATATAGCCGCCGTAAATTTCACCCGAAAATTCAGACACTACAAACTCCTTGTTTGCCAGCATGCCAACTGCCAGGAAGTTCCTCAATGCCCACTTTTCTGGCTCACTCGAACTCGCACTATCCAGGCTCAGAGGCACCGTGTAGGTTGCAGCATTCAGCATCACGCGCGCGCCATTATCCGTCGCCTCAAGCTCGGCATGGAACTTCTGACCTGGCGTTCGCAGTTCAATCTTCCGCCAGTTGCCCTGTTCATCGAGCATGGCTTTGGCATCAAAATTTGGCAAGGTGCCAAATGGCAGACGCACCTGTACCCCTTTGACCTCGATGGGCAAAAAGCCCAGACTCCTGGCTTGTGCCCGACCCATCAGAATCCACGCAACCCCCTCAGCATTCAAGATTGCCGACTCAGCATCCAGCGCAGTCATCTCCTGCCGACTGCTGAAAAGTGCAGCGATTGGTACCTTAGCCTTGACCAAGGCAATGCGAATCTGACCCTGATCGCCAATGGTGACATCTTGCAAACGCCAATGGGGTGTTGGCAGCAACCGGAAGTGGAGAGATTTCGCTTTGACCGGCTGCCTGAATTGAGCAGTCGCCTTTTTTTCGAACGTGGATAACCGCTCATCAAAGGAGACGAACTGCAGAACAATCACCCCTACAAGCAGGGCAAATACCGCAACAAGCGCCAGTGTGCGGCGTGCCTTTTTATCCTTCGTCGCTCGGCCTGCCACCATGGGATGATGTACCGATGTCGGCGTGCTGGCGATCCCTGATGTCCAGTCGATGTCGATCTGATGCACAGACTGTCGATCTGATAACGGAGTTGTTACGGCAAAATCTTTGCTCATCGCATCCGCATCGGCCTGCTCTTGAGCCTCAGTCTCACGCCGTATCTGCGCTTCCGCTTCTTGCACGATCAACGCTTCAGCATCCCGCTTTGCCTGCTCTTCACGCGCCTTGCGTTGCGCCAGAATTTTTGTTTCCATCCGCGACGTTGCCCAGATTTCACGGCGCTGCTGTTCAGCCGCCTCTGCTGCGGCTTGTGATTCTGCTTGGCGTTGCGCGAGGCTCTCCTCCTCGCGTGCCTTGGCTGCAAACTCTTGCCGAATCAACGCTTCAGCTTTTTTACGTGCCTGTTCTTGTTCTGCCTGCCGTTGCGCTATCTCATCGGCTTGTTCCGCTCGACGCCTGGCCTGATCTTCTGTCGGATCTGTGACAGAGGCAGCAGGCGTCGCGGTGAAATCAAATTCATTGTCATCAGGGCTTGCCAAAGGAGGTGACTTGAAGATCGCGCCGGGCGGCGCGGAAGGCGCGGGATCTGCCTGCGGGTCACGAAGATAGCCCTTGTCGATCAGTTCAGACAGGGCTTGCTGCAGTGCTTGCTCAGAATAGCCGTCCAGTGCCTTGAGCAGCGTCTGGAAATCAGACTTGCCATCCACCAATGCCAGCACGCTGTGCAGGTCACGCGAGATGTCTCTGGTTTTATTCACCACCTCGCGAAAGCCGCGCGCAGTTTTTGAATAAATTGTCTTCTCTTCCATATCGTGACTACTCACTGATGAGACAACAATGAACGATATAGCATAGTTTCCACGAGCTCGTGAGGAACGGAATAATGTTCACCACCGCTTTACACCTGAATCCCTTGTGACTTTCGCTGTTCACGCAACGCCGCCAACCCCAGATGAACAAACACCAGCGCAGTAAATACGGGAGCAACCAGCTGGACCAGCGGCACATGCGCGAGCAAGGCACATCCTGTGCCTGCAAGATAAAAAAGGGATTTTTTAGCCTTCACCAACTGCGTCAATTCCTCGCCAGCGGCATGTTCAGCCAAAGCATCCACGCGGAAGGTACGCTGATTCAACCAGGCCGTCCAGAACAATGGCAACACCAGCACCGCACCAGGCACAAGCAACAAAGGCAGGCTAGCCAGCCCGCCGAACAAAAAGACACCGCCTGCCACGAGCGTGTTTATCAGGCTGCGCCACAAGGCATTTTCGCCATACCGCGCCAGATCAGGATAATCACGGGACGCAACATACGTAATCAAGTACGGCAGCACAACAACAGCCACCAGGAACAACGCCGTCAGATAAATCAGTGTGGCAAACGCTGCCAGTAACAGAAAGACAGCCGCCCAGTGCGCAACCCATTCCCAGCCTGCCCAAGGCAACTGGGGCACAATTTGCGCCATCAAGGCCAGACCATGCGCCCAAATCAAAATGCCGACAGCGCCCCATAAAATGGCTGCGACGACTGGCGGCCAGAGTACATGCCACAAAATATCGCCACGCGTGAGATCACGAGTCGCTTTACCAAAAGCCGTTAATAGTTCATGCATGATGACTCCCGTTTTTGCTGATGGTATTCATCAGCGCATTCTCGCATCCCACATCTTTTGCAGTCGCTTGACCGATACCGGCGTGGGCGTGCGTAATTCCTGTGCGAACAGGGCAACGCGCAATTCTTCAAGCAACCAGCGAAATTCTTCCATAAACGGATCGTCCAGCGTGTCTTTGATGTAACTCGCCTGACCCGATTTTTGCAAGGCGTGGCGCTCACGTCCCCACGGTTTGCCCAGCGTTTGCCATTCAGCCAATAAGCGCGCCTCGCGGAGAGGATCGCTACGCGCTTTATCTAGCCGTAAAGTTGCCGCCTTGAGATAGCGCGGATAATGCTGCAATCGCTCATACGGCACCCCGACGATAAAGTTTTTGTGCAGTAACGACGCCAATTGTGCATTGATATCAGCACAAGTGACCGGCAAGATTTTTTGCGCCGCCGCGATCTTTTTTTGCAACGCCGCGTAGTCTCCAATGACGGTCGCGATCAGCCGCGCAATCTCTTGGGCAACGAGCAAAATGCGCCCGCGTGCCGCATCGCACCGTGTCACGAACGCCGACTTTTCCAGCGGCAACGGCGTCATCAGGCAGGTGCGCTCAAGCGTCGCAGCCACCAGTTGCGCCTTGAGTTCTTTTTCTGATCCTAACGAAATGAACTGTAATGCCATCTCGCGCAGACCAGGTAATTTTTCGATGGCTTTCACTTGCGTTGCCAACTGCAGAGAAAAAAGTCGCATCAAGCCACGACGATGTTCGGCCTGCGCCCGCTCTTGCGTGTCAAACACGGTCAAGCGCACGCCCTTCACCTCATCCACTAATGCAGGAAAGCCGATGACTTGCCGACCTTTGACGGTCACCTCGAGCAACTCCGGCAATGGCCCAAAGAGCCAATCGTCATACAGCACCTCATCATCCGCAGGCGGCTTTACTGGCAAAGCAGCGGGGTCACAGCGGGTGGTTTCAGTGCTGACGTCATCTTTAGAGGCAACGTCACGCGTGACGGTGCCGGTCACACCATCCTGCCAAATTCTGGCCACATGTTCGCGATATTCCGTGCGTAATTCGGTCAAATGGCGCGAGATCGCCAAAGTACCACCATGCTCATTCAATAGCCGGAAATTCATGAAG
>JALRCC010000156.1 GCA_023257495.1 Rugosibacter sp.
TCGCCCGTGCTGTCTTGAGCCTTGGTACGGGCATAAATTGCACGCACAGTGGCATTGCCGAAGTCATACATGCCGCCCAAGCGCATTTCTTTCAGCTTTGCATCGGTACCAAAGCCGAAGCCAGCCGTGTCATTTTTAACCTTCACTTCAGCATAGGTCAGGCCAACCAGCACCGGGCCGTTGTCATAGTTCAGGCCGAGGTCATAGGCCGAGGTGTTAATGGCGTTCGCGCCTTCGGTCTTGTTTTCGTTGGCCATGTAGGCAGCACTTGCCTGGAAGCCGGAGAACGAGGGAGAGACGTAAGCGATGGAATTGTTGTGACGGCTATCGAATACAGAGGTGGTGTTATTTGAACGACCATTCAGGTTGACGTCTAATAAGGTCGAAAGACTACCCCCGGTGATCAGCCCTTTCAGTTCGTTTCCATACTGCAACATACCACCGAGTTTGCCCAGCACAGCCGTGTTGCTGCTGATGCCTTCGCCAGCATTTACATCCAGGCGAGCAGCCAGGGCACGGGTAGGTGCAGTGAGCGTACCCAGCACCACGGTACCGAAGTTGCCATTCAGGCCAACAAAGCTGTCACGGTTGGTGTTCAGGCTGCTGCCGGTATCAAACTTGGCATCGGATTCAAATTGGAAAATGGCATTCAGGCCATTGCCCAGATTTTCCGTGCCTTTAAAGCCGATGTGTGAGCCATTGGTCGACACGCGGTTGAAGTCAGGGCTGTTGACACCGCCACCGCTTACTTTGATGAAGTCGAACGACGCATCAGCCACGCCATAGATGGTGACATTGGTTTGTGCGAAGGCGGCGCTGGAAAGACCAGCGATAGCCAGAGCGATAAGTTTCTTTTGCATGAGGAACTCCTAAAAGATAAAAATTGAACTGCGAATTGAACTGCGATAACTTCTTTTTAAGCAACTACAAACTACAAACGACATACAAATCTAAAAGCACAACCGACAATGGCTTCACGTGTTGCCACTGTCAATGGCGACTTGTCGGCAAAGCTTGATTACCGATAAGGTGGAGCGATTATGGGAGGCCTCTGGGTGCAGAGCAACATAAATCAGGCCGACAAGACAGATTTTTGGAAAATTGTTGTGTTTTTGCAACAATGGCCGATGAAGCACTCTCTTCACCCTTGCCCCGCTATGAAGGTGGCGTGAAGCGGTTTTTTTGGTTTTGAACGCTGTTGTTTGTTGGTCGTTTCTTGATTCGGCCCGCCCGTATAATTCTTCGTTCCTGCTTTTCTATTCCCCTTGCTGTTTATGAATGTCTTGTTTGAAGAGGATGGCGCGTTTCGCGCGGGTGCTGTGCTGGCCGACAATGTGAGCTCGTTGCAAGTGGCTTTGCCGACAGGCCGTCGCGTCAAGGTGAAGGCCGCGCACGTGCTGTTGCGTTTCGAGACGCCGGCGGCCGCAACGCTTTTGGCAGAGGCAGAAGCGCTCGCGCAGGCAATTGAGGTGGATTTTTTGTGGGAAGTGAGCCCTGCAGCAGAATTCGGGTTTGCCGAGTTGGCGGCTGAGTATTTTGGCCAAAGCCCCTCGCCCGCGCAGGCAGCCGCTGTGTTGCTGCGTTTGCATTCAGCGCCGATGTATTTTCATCGTAAGGGGCGCGGGCGGTATTTCAAGGCGCCGCCCGAGATTTTGCAGGCCGCGCTGGCCGGGATGGAAAAAAAGCGCTTGCAGGCCGAGGCGGTCACCCGCATGGCGGCTGAACTCGTGGCGGGCCGCCTGCCAGAAGAATTCAAAGCGCAATTGCCGCAACTGTTATATGCCGCTGATCGCAATCGGCCAGAAGCCAAAGCGCTTGCCGAGGCTGTCGCGCAAAGCGGTAAAAGCGAAGCGCAGCTATTGCTTGCCGCAGGTGCCGTGGCCTCGGCTCATGATTATCATCTGGGCCGGTTTTTGTATGAATGTTTTCGCGAGGGTACGGGTTTTGCGCCTTATGCCCCGGTGGATGCGGCCGCCATGCCATTGATCGCTGATTTGCCGCTGGCAAATGCAGGTGCCAGCGAGGATGCCTGCGCGGATGACAGCGGGGGGGGCAGTGAAAACGCCCGCGTACGCGCTTTCAGTATTGATGATGCAGCAACGACCGAAATTGACGATGCGTTTTCTGTCATGCCGCGCGCAGCGGGTGGCTGGCGCATTGGTGTGCACATCGCGGCACCGGGCTTGGGGTTTGCGGCCGATTCGGATCTGGGGCAGATTGCGCGGCGGCGCTTATCCACGGTGTATATGCCGGGCAAAAAAATCACCATGCTGCCAGAAGCGGTGGTGAATCAATTCACACTGGCCGCCGGACGAGCTGTACCCGCGATCTCGTTGTACCTGGAGGTGGCGGCTGACTTGCGCTTATTGGGACACAGTACCCGACTGGACCGTATCACCATCGCCGACAATTTGCGGCATCACGATATTGAACCGCTGTTTAATGCAACCACGCTCACCGAGCCTTTGGTTGATTTTCCCTATCGCGATGAGCTCACCGTGCTGTGGGAGTTTTCGCAAGTATTGGCTGCCGGTCGTGGGCAGCAAGACAAAGCCGATGGCGGCGGGCGCAAGGATTACAACTTTGTCGTGGATTGGGAGGCAACTGTTGGCCAGCATGTCGATGGCCCGGGGCAGGTGAGCATTACCGAGCGTCCACGGGGCAGCCCGTTGGATACCCTGGTGGCCGAGCTGATGATTTTTGCCAATGCGACGTGGGGCGCGGCATTGCGGGATGCGGGCATCCCGGCGCTGTATCGGGTGCAAACCGGCGGCAAGGTGCGCATGAGTACGGTGGCTGCGCCGCACGAAGGGCTGGGCGTGGATTGCTATGCCTGGTCATCTTCGCCCTTGCGGCGCTATGCCGATCTGGTGAATCAGTGGCAATTGATTGCCTGGCTACGCAACGAGCCGCCCTCTTTTGCGCCACAATCAACAGAGCTCTTTGCCGCCTTGCGTGATTTTGAGCTGACTTATGCTGCCTATGCCGAATTTCAGCGCCACATGGAACGCTACTGGTGTTTGCGTTATCTGGCGCAGACCGATACGCGCACGCTGGAAGCGGTGGTGATCAGGGAATCCCTGGTGCGGGCGCTGGATTTGCCGCTGGTGTTGCGTGTGGCCTCCTTGCCTGATCTCGCTGTGGCACCGCGTGGCGCGCGGGTGCGCGTTGCGGTGGAAGGGATTGATCTTCTGGCGGCAGAAGTTCGCGTGCGGTTTGTCGAGGTGCTGGCCGGAGAAATGGTCGAGGTGGGCGCTGTCGAGCCGGGCGAAGAAGAGAGCCGTGAGCTTGAAATGGTTGATGTTTCAACCGAATCGGCAACAGGAGAATTGACAACAGAGGAACCGGCAACAGGGCGACCCAATGAGGATGCGGTAACGGAAGGGTAGAATCTGCCGCCATGCCTGCCCCTGCGTTGCCTTTATCGACTGTTATGCCTGCTTCTCGACGTCATCTCATATGGGCGTTGGGTATTTCGCTCGTGATGCATGCGGTATTACTTGCAGTGCGCTTTACCCCGCCGGATTGGCAGAAAAAAATCACCGAGCAAGCGCTGGATGTGATTCTGGTGAACAGTAAAAGCCATCAAAAACCAGGCAAGGCGCAGGCGTATGCGCAAACCAATCTGGATGGCGGTGGCACAACGGTGGATGATCGTCGCGCCAAAACGCCGTTGCCCCCGTCATTGCAGACCAGGCAAGGTGACGATTTGATTCAGGCGCAACAGCGCGTGGCGCAATTAGAGGCGCAGACACAACAACTATTGAAGCAATTGACCACTCGCCAGGCCAGCCGTTCGAAAGCGCGCCAGGCGGTTGCGCCATCGCTGCCAGTGCCGACAGCGGAACCGGCTGTCTCGGGTGCGGATTTGGCCAACCGGGCCTTGGCCATTGCGCGCATTGAAGGTGAAATTGCGCAACGCATGGAAGAATATAACCAGCGGCCAAGAAAGAAATTTATCGGCGCGCGCGTGGCCGAATACCGTTTTGCGCAGTATGTCGAAGACTGGCGGCAGAAGGTCGAGCGCATCGGCAACATGAATTACCCCGCCGCTGCGCGAGGCCAGATGTATGGCAGCTTGCTATTGACGGTGGTGATCAAAAGCAATGGCGAATTGGAGCGCGTTGAAGTCAACCGGTCGTCAGGGCAAAAAGTGCTGGATCAAGCGGCCATGCGTATTGTCAAAATGGCCTCGCCGTACGCGGTTTTTCCGGAGTCAATCCGGCGCGATACGGACGTCATCGAAATTACGCGGACATGGTCGTTTACTCGTCAGGATGAATTGCATGCCAACTAAAATTTACCCGGAACGTTACGCGGTGTTTGGCAACCCCGTGAGCCACAGTCTGTCGCCAAAAATTCATGCATTGTTCGCCGCGCAAACCGGGCAAGCCATGACGTACGAAGCGATTTGCGCGCCGCTGGATGGCTTTGCCGATGCGGTGAATACGTTTATCGTTGCCGACGAGGGGGAAGCTACCGAGGGGGAAGCTCCGAAGGGTAAGGCTAAAGGGGCGAATGTCACGGTGCCTTTCAAGCTGGAAGCGTATCGTTTGGCCGATGCGCTGACGCCGCGCGCAGCGGCAGCG
>JALRCC010000174.1 GCA_023257495.1 Rugosibacter sp.
CATCGAGAACACCCAGCGCGATTTGAACATCGCACTGATGAATGAACTGGCCATCATCTTCGACAAGATCGGTATTTCTACCACCGACGTGCTCGCCGCGGCCGGCACCAAATGGAACTTCCTTAAATTTTCCCCCGGCCTGGTTGGCGGCCACTGTATCGGCGTCGACCCGTATTACCTCACGCACAAGGCCGACATGCTCGGCTACCACCCGCAAGTCATCCTCGCCGGGCGGCGCATCAACGACGGCATGGGCAAGTTCATCGCCGAAAAAACCGTCAAGCGGATGATCGAATCCGGCAGCCCGATCAAGGGCGCGAAAGTGAATGTACTCGGGCTCACCTTCAAGGAAAATTGCCCCGACCTGCGCAACTCCAAAGTGCCGGACATCATCACCGAACTGCAAAGTTATGGCATCGAAGTCACCGTGCATGACCCGCTGGCCGATGCCGCCGAAGCGATGCACGAATACGGGCTGACGCTCACCGCCTGGGACAACCTACCCACCGCCGATGCCCTCGTAATCGCCGTAGCGCACGACGCCTACCGCCAGCGCGGTGCCGATGGCATCGTTGAACGATTGAATGCAAACGGCTGCGTCATTGACGTTAAATCGTTGTTCGGCCGCGGTGGATTCGGCACGCGAAAGGTGTGGGCGCTTTAATGTACTGCTGCTGGTCACCCCCCAGCATCTGCAAATTACTTTGAAAACTCAAACAACTCGCAAAGCCATGGCTGGCGATACCCTGGTGGTCATCGTCGCTTCTCTAATAGTGGCGCTTGCTGTTATTTTTCGGGAACAAGTCATTGCCTCGCACTTTGGCGTTGGCGATATCACCGACGCATTTGCACTCGCCAGCGCCATTGTTATTTTTTTTACATCCGCTATCGGCGGCTCTTTGGCCTCTTCGCTGATTCCAGTAGCCATTCACATTGAAGTCCATTCTGGCAAGGCGGCTGCCGAAGCGCTGTGCCGGGCAGTTTTGGCACGTCTTTTGGTAAGCCTGGTGGTCATTGCTGTAGGCTTGTACATCTTATCGGCACCATTCATGTCGGTTTTGACTCACAACTTTTCTCCAGAAAAAAGGCAGTTAGCAAGAAACCTTTTCGTGATGGTATTACCTCTCCTTCCTTTTGCAGGTTGGGCGGCCTATGCCACTGCGCTGTTAAATATCCGGCGCTGGTTAATGGTGTCAACATTAGGCACTGCGGTGATCCCATTGACAGGGATTATCGCCATTCAAATTTCATCATCACCCAATGCACTGGCCTTGGGTTTGGTGCTTGGCTACGTCATGCAATGCGCCTTTTTTGCTTTCATCTTGAAAGAACAACTGCGCTGGCTCTGGCCCGCTTGGCAAGCACAAAAAGAGCATCTGCAAGAGGTCGGGCGTCAATATTTCCCTGTCATGATAGGTTCGTTATTCATGGCGGGCACCGTCGTCACCGACCAGATCATGGCCAGCTGGCTACCCTCTGGCAGTGTTGCCACACTAGCCTTTGCCAGCATTTTGGTGAACTACCTCAATGCCTTTGCCGGACGCGCCTTGGGCGTGCCCGCAATCGTGCATTTTTCCAAGCTCACGGCCCATCAAAAATGGGCTGAAGCCAGGCAATTGATGGGACAATCCTTACTCATCATCGGGCTGATCGGGTTCGTTCTTACCGCTGTTTTTTGGGGATTTTCCGATTGGCTGGTGGCCCAGTTTTTTGAGCGGGGTGCTTTTACCGCCACCGACACAACACACGTAGCCGAGGTGCAAAAATATTACGCATTACAAATAACCTTTCAGTTCGTCGGAGTACTGCTGGTACGCATGCTTTCGGCATTAGGCAAAAACCGCGTCATCCTTGCAGTGGCAATATCCAACTTCTTTGCCAATATTCTGCTTAACTGGATGCTGATGGGAATTCTTGGCGTAGCGGGGATTGCACTGGCCACTTCCACGGTCTTGTTTATTTCATCCCTAGTTTGTAGCGCCCTCATATGGAGATATTTGCATGTCGGACCACCTGGAAAGCGTAGCGTGTAACCTTTGCGGTTCGCTTGATTTGCTGCCTGCCTATTCGCAACCTGATGAACTTTTTCATCCCGACGAATGGTTCAATGTTGTCGAATGCAAATCCTGCGGACTCGGGTTTGTCAATCCTCGCCCAACACAGGAAGACATTGGACGTTATTATCCTGAAGCGTTCTATCACGACTTTGATGACCCTCGTCATCAACAGCGCTATGCGCTAGAAGCCGGTTATCTCGAGAATATTGATACACCATCCATGACTCTGCTCGATGTTGGATGTGCAAACGGGGATTTTGCCCGCTATATGCAAAAAATGGGATGGCGGATTGAAGGTGTAGAAATCAGCCCGAATGCCCGCAAAGTCAAAGACTTTACTGTTTATAACTGTGCGTTACCTGATATCCCCATCAGCGAGGCACGTTACGACGCCATCACTGCGTGGGCGGTATTGGAGCATGTGCATGACCCCATGGCTTATTTCATGAAAGCCACTCAAATTCTTAAGCCTGGCGGACGATTCGTCTTTTTGGTCACAGATTTTCAAAGCCTTCCCTCTCGCCACCTTTACCGTGAAGACCTGCCAAGACATCTATATTTTTTTACAGAACCTACCGTAAAGCGTTATCTAAAAACAGCCGGGTTCGAGCTTCAGAAAGTAGACAGAAACAACAAGATATTCAGCCTGCGTCCTGTCAATTGGCTAAGGTATTACCTGTACAAATTATTTTTAAAGCGCCCACCTTCATGGCATGAAATCCCCGAAGCGCCCAGAGATTATTTCAAGAGAAAAGGATCAAGCAGTCTAAAAGATAAAATCTTCTATATAGCCACTCACCCTTTCGCTGTCGTTGATCGACTGCTCTTACCCATGTTTGAACTGCTCGCCCCGCCCGCTTTAACTCGAGGAATCGTGATTTATGTTGCAATCAAGCAAAGCGACCGATAAAGCGGGTGAAAGCTACTGGGATAGCGCATGGCAAGCGACCAGCCTGCCCCGGCTGGTTGTGCCCAATGACAAACGCCTGCGAAATCATGTGCGTCGCCGCTTTCATGATTTTTTCCATGGCGTGATGAATACCCGACGCGGACTACGCGTGATGGAAGTTGGCTGTGCAAATTCCATATGGCTGCCTTACTTTGCAACAGAATACGGCTGCTCCGTCACCGGGCTGGATTACAGCCCTGTCGGCTGTGCCTCGGCCCAGGCGATTTTGAAGATTGCAGGCGTTGAGGGCGCGATTCTTCACGGCGATCTCTGGACGCCACCAGAAGAACTGCTAGGCGCTTTTGATGTAGTTTTTACTTATGGGTTAGTCGAACACTTTGAACCCACAGAAGATGTTCTTGCCGCGCTCGCCAAACTATTAAAACCGGGCGGCCTCATGATTACCATTGTGCCTAATATGGCAGGCTGGGCTGGCCTGGTGCAAAAACGCCTCAATCGCCCGGTCTTTGATGTTCATGTCCCCATTAGTCTGGAAGCGCTGCAGGACGCGCATCAACGCGCTGGCCTGAATCCCCAGGAGACCCGCTACCTTTGTTCAATCAATTTCGGGATAGTCAACCTGGATAGCACCGCGAGCAGCCTGCCCGTGCGTGTGGCAAAGAAGATCGTCGCTAAAGCGCTGATCGCTGTATCGGCTATGGTCTGGTGGATTGAAGACCACAGCCCGTGGCGTCTTCCACCCAACAAAATGACCTCTCCCTATATA
>JALRCC010000191.1 GCA_023257495.1 Rugosibacter sp.
TATCGAAAACGGAAGTCCGATTTGGTATCACCACCCGACTTCCGGCAGCGGGGTCGATATCGGCGTATTGCCGGTTTCCCTTAACGAGAAATTCAAAGCAATCGCTCTAAACGACATTCCCTGCGAGAAAATGACGCTTCGTGTCTCTCACGACGTCTTTGTGCTTGGTTACCCGCTGGGCATAATGAATTCTCATGGGCTACCCGTTTGGAAGCGAGCCAGTGTCGCGTCGGAACCGGGAACCGCCTCACCAACATATCTCGTGGATACAGCAACAAGATCAGGCATGTCTGGTTCTCCGGTGCTTTTTCGATATCGCGGGTTCTACAAGAATGATCCACAGTCCACGGAACCCGCAGACGATGATTGGTTTGGCGAAGGCGACATGTTCGCGGGCGTATATTCCGGTCGCCTTGGCGCATCGTCGCTAGAAGCACAACTGGGAGTCGTGTGGAAGCCCCATCTGCTCGACGAGATTATTGATGGCCACGTTAAGGCAGACTGCTAGCCCTGCGGTCCACACGGATCTTGCACGAAAAGCCGCGCAAGTCGGTGACCTCCACGCTGAAGCTGTAGAAAACCCCCCTTTTCACGCCCCGCACGGCGTAAAAAATGGCGCGGATTCTCCCGCGCCATTTTTTATTCCCTCACCCTGAATCACCCGCTCGCCGTATCGTCAGCGCCGACTTTTTGGGGCATCGCTGGTCGGCGGCATGTTCCAGCCTTCGGTCTCCACTGGACGTCTCACAAGCGGGCTGCCTTTACCTTCAACGCTGGACATCCGCACTGTCAGGTGACAATAGGCACACATTTAGGTAGGCTGGCCGCATGAAACCATTTCGTTGGAGCCCCGATAAGAACGAGGCGCTGAAAGTTGAGCGTGGCATTTCATTTGAGGTGATAGCGCTTGCGATTGAGGCCGATGGTTTGCTGGATGAATTGCGTCATCCGAACACGGAAAAATATCCAAGCCAGTCCGTTCTTGTCGCGGCATTTGATAACTATGTTTACTTGGTGCCTTACGTTGAAGCGCCGGATCACTATTTTCTGAAAACAGTGATTCCAAGCAGAAAGGCTACCCGGGATGACTTGCTGAGGAGCAACCCTGATGAAAAAACTTGACGCATTTGAGAAGGAGATTCTGGATGCCTACGAAAAAGGCGAACTCAAGTCGACCTCTCCTTCAAAAGCAAAATTGGCAAAATTCAAAGCCGCCGCTACAGCGACTTTTCTCAAGGAAAAGCGGGTCAATATTCGCCTGTCCACGCCAGACCTGATGGATATTCAAGCCCGAGCTCTCGAAGAGGGCATGCCATACCAGACCTTAATCGCCAGTGTGCTTCACAAATTTGTATCCGGGCGGCTTGTAGAGACGCCGTCAAGCCTGGCCCTGCGCTCAAGCGGCACGCGCCAAAAGCGGCGCGCCCCTTAGCTCTACGTTGCGTATCACCAACGCCGACTTTTCGTGGCATTGCCGGTCGCCGGCATGTTCCAGCTTGGGCTTGCCGGTTGTCCGGTTGTCTGGCTGTGCGGTGATTGTTTGCCAGCGTAGCTAGTCGAAATAACTTCGCACTTCTTCAAGGCGCGGAGCGAACCAGCCCTTGGCCAGGCTGTCGATCCGGACTTTTCCCTTGCTGCTCGGTGCATGGATGAAGCGGCCTTCGCCGATGTAGATGCCGACGTGGGAAAGCGGTTTGTTCAGGGTGTTGAAAAATACCAGGTCGCCGGGCTGGATATAGGCGATGTCCACAACACGACCGCGACGCGCGATGTCGGCGGCAGAGCCTTTTAGTTTGAGATTGACCGATTGATCAAAAACATAGCTGACCATGCCGCTGCAATCGAGGCCGGCTTCGGGGTTCTTGCCGCCGAAGCGGTAGTCGATATTGATGAGGCCGAGCGAAAACAACACGACTTCGTTGGCTTTTTCGCGCCCGGCGGCGGAGCGCACCGTCTCACCAACGCCGACTTTTTGCGGCGCGCTGCCGCACGCGGCGAGGAATAAAACACAGGGGATCAGCAAGGTGAGCCAGCGTGAGCGCATGGATTTTATTGAGGATGAATTTTGACGGAGGGTTGCATCGTAAGGAATAAAAGCGTGTGGCGTCAACGGGTGCCAGGCGTGGTGTAGTGGCTGCCATAGCCCGTCATGCCGACCAGCAGGCGCACCAGTGCGTAGGCGGCGTTGTTGATTTGCCGCATCAGCCATGAACGGTGTTGCACGCCACGGTGAATTTCAACAGCATCGTGGCGGATGGCCGAACGTAGATGGGCAGCGAGCTCAAGCGCGAAAGATGGGTTGCGCGCGATGATGTTCGCTTCCCGAGACAGAAGCAAGCTGAATGGGTCGATGTTCGATGAGCCAACAGTCGCCCATTCACCATCAATCACGGCGACTTTGGCATGCAGGTAGGATGGCTGATGTTCAAAAATACGCACACCGGCATTGAGCAGACTATCGTAAATCGATTGCATGGCGTGATGCTGCAGCACGTAGTCTGCGCGGCCTTGCAATAGCAGCGTGACGCTGACGCCGCGCTGGGCAGCGGCTACCAATGCCTCACGAAAACGCTTGCCGGGCAGAAAGTAGGCATTGGCGAGGATGATTTCCTGCTGTGCATTATTCATGGCCTCCAGATAGGCTTCTTCAATATCATGCCGGTGACGCAGATTATCGCGGATCACGAGCGCGGCCTGCAGGTTGCCTGCGGGAGGTTGTGGTTGTGGCTGAAAATCCGGCGCATGTGGCCGATGTCCAAGACGCGACCAGCGCACGATGTGCCACACATGACGCATGTTGGCATGAATGACGTTAACCAGCGGGCCCTGGATGCTCACCGCATAGTCAAAGCGTGGCCTCGCTATGCCGACATCAAAATCGCTGATGATATTAATGCCGCCGACAAAAGCCAGGCAGCCATCGATCACAGCCAGCTTGCGATGCAGCCGCCGCAAGCGATGCCAATGCAGCCGCCACTGACGGGGTTGCGGGCGATACACCAGCAGCTCAACGCCATCATTGATGAGCGCAGCACCCAGGCTGGTGGCGAAGTCGCGTGCGCCAAAGCCATCCACCAGAACGCGTACGGCAACACCACGCCGCACGGCGCGCACCATCGCTGCTGCGACACGTTGGCCAGTTTCATCATTGGCAAAAATATACGTTTCGAGATGCACTTCATGCGCTGCGTTATCAATGGCCGTGATCAGCGCGGGGAAATAGTCGACTCCCGTGGCCAGTAGTTGCAGCGCGTTGCCGGGTAACCAATTTTGCGTCTGTCCCTGAGTGGCGTTCATGCGGCGGTGGAAGCGATTTGCAGCGTGGCGGAAAGCGCGGCGTGGTCCGAAATGCGTGACCACGGCAGGCCCGCATGGCGGTGCGTAGCGGTAGCAATTAAGCCGCGCTGATAAATGCGATCAAGCCGGAACAGGGGAAGCATCGCAGGATAGCTGCGCCGTGGGCGCGCTACCTTGTTCTGGTTTGCCAGCGAATGGGTGTCAGTGAATATCTCGGAGAGCCCTAGCCGTTGCGCCAGCATGTCGCCCGCATGATTGCGCCAGTCGTTGAAGTCTCCGGCAATGAGTAGTGGTGCGCCAGGCATTACCATGCGGTCGATGTAGCTGGCCAGGGCATCCAGCTGCCAGCGGCGAGAGCGCGCAAAGAGCGATAAATGGACGCATACGCAATGCAGCACCTGATTGAGTTGCGGTAGCTCAATGGCACAATGTAGCAGCCCGCGTCGCTCGAAGCGCAAATGAGTGACATCCTGATTGTGCTGATGCAGGATAGGGAAGCGTGAAAGTATGGCATTACCGTGATGGCCGTGGTCATACACCACGTTTTTCCCATAGGCGCTGCTGTGCCAGACATCGGCGGCGAGAAATTCGTGCTGCGGTTCAGCAGGCCAGTGTTCATGCTGCTCGCCGTGTTTCAGATGCAGCCCCTGCACCTCCTGCAAAAATACGATGTCGGCATTGAGTGCGCGCAAGCGCTCGCGTAACTCGTGCACCATCATGCGGCGATTGAACTGGGAAAATCCTTTATGAATATTCCAGGTAGCGACCGAAATCGACAGCGTCATGACTCACACGCTCAAACGCGCACGCGGAAAGGATTGAAATTGGTATCGCGGTCGTACCAGTCTTCGTTTTCGACGCGCTTGAGAAAAGCCACAACACGGTAGGTCACGGGCGTCATGAGGATTTCCCAACTGGTCTTCAGTACATACTGGGCGATGACGATGGTCACAATCTGTGCATCAGGCCAGATGCCGTAAAAAGCGATGACATAAAACAGGCTCGAATCGACTGCCTCGCCCACGAGTGTTGAGCCGATGGTGCGCGTCCATAACCAGCGGCCCGCGCTCCAGATTTTCATTTTCGCCAGCACATAACTGTTGGCGAAGCTGCCACACCAGAAGGCGATCATGGAGCCTGCCACGATGCGCCAGGTGTTGCCGAAAACCGCTTCAAGGTGCGTCTGATAGCTCTGGTTGAAGGCATCCGGCACAGGCGGCAAAGCGAGCACGACCGCTGCCATGAAGCTGGCGAATACCAGCGCCGCAAAGCCCGCCCAAACCACGCGCCGATCGCGGCCATAGCCATACACTTCGGTGAGTATGTCGCCGAAAATATACGAGATCGGGAAGAACAGCACGCCACCGCTGAACGATACCGCGCCGATCATCGGCAGCGTGATTTGCGCCGCCTTGGCCGCGCCGATGAGGTTGGCGCAGAGCAGCACGCAGACAAACGCCGCCATGACAAAATCGTAATAGCGGTAGTTGCGCTGCGGTGTTGTCATCGGCTTTGCGCAGTGCTCATGAAAAGTCGGCGCTCATGACACGGCGAGCATGCGTTCTAACGCAACCTTGGCAGGCACGGCTTCGTGTTCGGGCACCTTGATTTGGTTGACCACTTTGCCCGCGACCAGGTTTTCCAGCGTCCAGGCCAGATGTTGCGGGTCGATGCGCTGCATGGTGGAACACATGCACACGGTGCTGGCCATGAACTGCACGATCTTGCCCTCAGCTTTAACTTCGCGGGCCAGTCGTTCAACCAGATTCAGTTCAGTGCCGACCAGCCAGCGCGTATTGGGCGGGCCGGCCTTGACGGTCTTGAGAATGTATTCGGTGCTGCCGATGTAGTCGGATTGCTTGCATACTTCAAAGCTGCATTCCGGATGCGAAATGACAATGCCATCCGGATACTGATTGCGAAACTTAATGATGTCGCGTGGCTGAAACATCTGGTGTACGGAACAGAAGCCATGCCACAGGATGATTTTTGCCTTGCTGATTTGCTCACGCGTGAGGCCGCCTTGCTCCAGGTCGGGATTCCAGATCACCATTTCATCCAGCGGAATGTTCATCTGGTAACCGCTCCAGCGCCCCAGATGCTGATCGGGAAAGAACAATACTTTTTCGCGCTGGTTAAATGACCATTCAAGAATCCTGGGTGCGTTGGACGAGGTGCACACAATGCCACCATGCATGCCGCAAAAAGCCTTGAGATCGGCGGCGGAGTTGATGTAGGTGACGGGCGTTATTTTTTCATCGGGATTCATCAAGGCCGACAATTCGCGCCAGCAACGCTCTACCTTGGCCAAGCTTGCCATGTCAGCCATGGAGCAGCCTGCAGCCAGGTCAGGCAGAATCGAAATCTGCTCTGGTCGCGAGAGAATATCGGCGACTTCGGCCATGAAGTGCACGCCACAAAAGATGATGTTTTCCGCGTCCGATTGCCCGGCCAGACGCGAGAGCTTGAGCGAATCACCGGTCAGGTCGGCATGTTCATACACGTCGGCGCGCTGGTAGTGGTGGCACAGCAGCACGGCCTTGTTGCCCAGCGCAGCCTTGGCTGCGCGGATGCGCTCACCCGCTTCTTTGTCGGCTAACGCGTTGAAGTGATCAAATTTTATGGTGGTCGTTTGCATGGCAATGAACTCTCATTAACTCGTTATTTCAGCTTTGTGTCCACGGCAGGCCCGCATGACGCCAACCATCGGTTTGATTGCGCTGACCGTTGGCATCTTTATCGCCCTCAAACCCTTCGAGGATGTTGTAGCAAGCGGGGTAGCCTGCGGCAGAAGCGGCTTGGGCCGCCGCGCTGGAACGTGCGCCGGAGCGGCATAAAAACATGAGCAGGGAATCACTGGTGATAGCGTGCTGCAATGTTTGCATAAAATCGGGATTGGGTTGCATGCCCGGATAGGTTGCCCATTCGATTTCTATGGCTTCCGGCACGCGCCCTACCCAGTCACGCTCGGCACGCGTACGCACGTCAATAATGGCCGCATTGGGTGCAAGCTGGCGAACTTCATTCGCTTCTTGCGGTGTCATGGCTCCAGCGTAAGGAAGTTGCAGCTTGGCTGCGCGCGCCTGCGCTAAAGTAAGAATCTCGTTCAGTCGTCCCATGATAAGAAGCCCCGGTTAAAATAGGAAAATTGGTAGTATAGCTTTCCACCCGGCACACTTTTCACTTGCCTTACAGAGGCAGCTTTTAGGTACTTCGACCATGCTACGCGGAACCCACGATCCATTGCACCGTCACGCTCCAGATGCCAGTCAGCGGTTTGTTGAAGGGCAGCGCATTACGTGGGTCAGTGTCGGGGTGAATCTGGTGCTCACCGCGATGCAGATGATTGTCGGCTTCATCGCGCACTCGCAAAGCTTAATGGCGGATGCGTTGCATACATTTGCAGACATCATTTCAGATGGATTTGTTTTGTATGCGAATCGCAAAGGGGCAGAAGCGGCGGATGATGCTCACCCGTATGGTCATGGCCGTTATGAAACGGCAGCGTCTTTAGTATTGGGGTTGTTGTTGGCGGGTACGGGCCTTGGTATTCTGATTTCGGCAGCCGGGCGTCTGTCGAATCTGGATCACCTGCCCCCCGTCGGCGTGGCAGCCATGTGGGCAGCGCTATTCACACTGGCGGCCAAAGAAGGCCTCTTTCGCTACATGTTGGGTATCGCAGAGCGCTTGCGCTCACCCATGCTCGTGGCCAATGCCTGGCATGCCCGTGCTGATGCACTTTCTTCATTAGTCGTGGCCGCAGGTATTGGGGGCGCGCTACTCGGCTTTAATTTTGCGGATGGTGTCGCCGCGATTGTTGTTGGTGCCATGATTGTGCGTGCCGGGTTTCGTTTTGCATGGGAAGCCTTGCGTGAGCTCATTGATACAGGGCTATCCGCAGAAGAGGTCGCCGCTATTCGACAGACGGTCGTGTCCACCCCTGGGGTGCTGGGTCTGCATGAGTTGCGCACGCGACACATGGCGCATCAGGTGTTGGTAGACGCACATGTGCAGGTTGATCCGCACATTAGTGTTTCAGAAGGTCACTGGATTGCTGAAACGGCTCGTAACAGTGTGCTTGAAAAGCATGCCGAAGTGCTGGACGTATTGGTGCATGTGGACGCCGAGAATGATATTTCCGGCAATGCGTCATTGAAACTCCCCGCCCGGTCATTATTGTTGGCGCATCTGCGCGATTTGCTTGGTTGCGAGCCGCCACATTTTGAGCGTACCGTATTGCATTATTTGGGGGATCGGGCGGAAGCTGAAGTGGTTCTCTCGCCGAGTTATTTGACCGAAGCAGGTTTGGAGTTGGATGACATAAAGCGTCGATTGATAACAGCGTTACCGGCGGATCCCTTGTTTTCCAAAGTGCGCATCCGCCAATAATTAGCACTAATATGGTGCAAATATGGCGTACTCTGCACAAATAGCGTGCAGAAACAAACAACGAGTTCTGCTGGAGTCTTTGCATTGACTTGTGGCACAATTCGCTGCGGTATTTTTAGGGTTGGCACAATTAGTGCTAAAAAAGCTACACCCGTATGGATGGCTGTAATTTTTTCGCTTTAATTTTTAGTGTTATCTGGTGTTATTTTTAGGAGAGCAATTCATGAGCCCCAAGGACGTACTTAAGCTGGTTGAAGAAAAGGAAGTTCGTTTCGTTGATTTTCGTTTCACCGATACGCGTGGTAAAGAGCAGCATGTCGGCGTGCCTATTTCAGCTTTTGGCATAGGCAAATTTGAAGACGGCCATGCGTTTGATGGTTCGTCCGTTGCGGGCTGGAAGGGTATTCAGGCGTCCGACATGATTTTGATGCCAGATGCTGGCTCTGCCTATATCGATCCCTTCATGGATGAAACCACACTGGTGCTGACGTGTGATGTGGTTGAGCCTGCTGATGGCAAAGGTTACGATCGTGACCCGCGCTCTATCGCCAAACGTGGCGAGGCTTATCTGAAATCTTCCGGCATTGGTGATACGGCTTACTTCGGCCCCGAACCCGAATTCTTCATTTTCGACTCGGTTGAGTGGAAAGTCGATATGTCCGGCGCTTCTTGCAAAATCTTTTCTGAAGAGGCCGCTTGGGCATCGGCAGAGAAATTTGAAGGCGGTAACACCGGTCACCGCCCGGCCGTTAAGGGCGGGTATTTCCCTGTACCGCCCGTTGATAGCCTCAACGACATTCGCGCGCAGATGTGTATCGCGCTGGAAGCGTGTGGCGTGCCAGTGGAAGTGCATCACCATGAAGTGGCTACTGCCGGTCAGTGCGAAATCGGTACCGTGTTCAACACCCTGGTCAAGCGTGCAGATCAAACGCAGATTCTTAAATACATCGTGCATAACGTAGCCCACAGCTATGGCAAGACGGCAACCTTCATGCCCAAACCCATCGTTGGTGATAATGGTTCTGGCATGCACGTGCATCAGTCAATCTGGAAAGATGGCAAAAACCTGTTTGCAGGTAACGGCTACGCAGGATTGTCCGACTTTGCACTGTATTACATCGGCGGCATTATCAAGCACGCTCGTGCACTGAACGCCATCACCAATCCGCTGACCAACTCTTACAAGCGTCTGGTGCCGGGTTACGAAGCTCCAGTGAAACTGGCTTACTCTGCCCGTAACCGCTCTGCCTCGATTCGTATTCCTTACGTGCAGTCTGATAAGGCCCGTCGTATCGAAACTCGCTTCCCTGATCCGGGTGCAAACCCCTACCTGTGCTTTACCGCACTGATGATGGCAGGCTTGGACGGTGTGCAGAACAAGATTCACCCGGGCGATCCTGCTGACAAGAATCTGTATGACTTGCCACCCGAAGAAGATGCAAAGATCCCAACCGTTTGCTCAGGCCTTGAACAGGCGTTGG
>JALRCC010000225.1 GCA_023257495.1 Rugosibacter sp.
GATCGACTTCGACCACATCAGTCATTTTTGTCTGCCAGCGCACGCCATAGAACAAAATGAGGGCCAGCAGCGCATGCACCAGGATTGCCAACCCCAGGGAAAAGTATTTTCCGGTGCGGTCTTCGGTGCGTACAAAAGGCAAGTCAAATCTCATTTTCCGGGCTTCACCAGCAGGCCGATTTTTTCTATCTGTTGGCGCTGTAGTTCATCCATCACGTCGAGCACGGCTTCATATTTGACATCTTTGTCGCCTGCAATGAGCACGGGTTGCTGCGGGTTTTTGATTTGCACCTGCTTGATGTAATCCACAAGCTCGGTGCGAGTGACGGTTTTTTCCGGGCTGTCATCGGCGCGGTCGCGCAAGGCGAGCGAGGCATCTGCCTTGACAATGACTTCAAGGGGCGCGCTCGGCGGCTGGGCCGATTTGCCAACGCTGGGCAGATTAACGCTGCCTGCCGGGGGCATGGGTGCTGTCACCATAAAGATGACGAGGAGTACCAACATCACATCGATGTAGGGCACGACATTGATGTCATTCATGAGCCGACGTTGTTTCATGGCAGATTTGTGCGTGTTTGAGTGGGTGTGGGACGGTGCATATCGTGGGTTACAAAAGGTTTATCGGCGGGCGGTAAATCCAGCCATTCCGGATGGGCCAGCGTGTGGTGGATGTCATTCAGTCCGGTGTGCCAATGATTGTGCATGGCCAGCGGGCTGAAGTCATAATCCATGTAATGAGAGTGGCTCTCGCCCTTGTCTTTGTAAATCAGGTGGATGACATTGAAACGCCGGTCGCACGAGGCTTTCTCTGCGCGCCGATACCACGCATTGTCGCGGTTTGCTTCGGGCACCAGGGCCATCAGTTCTTGCAGCATGCGGCGGTATTTTTGCGTGCTTTCCATATATTCGGTAATCATCCGGGTGCGGCTGGAGTACTGGATGTCTTTTTGTCGGATGGCGACCTCGATCAAATCGGTTGGCGCTGCGTCTTGCGCGCTCCATAAATCAACCTGAAACACCAGCGAGTCCTTGTGCGCCTCGTTGGTGAGTATGTGATACAGCGGCGTGTTCGATACCAGCCCGCCATCCCAATAGTATTCGCCATCAATTTCCACAGCGGCAAAGCCCGGCGGCAAGGCACCCGAAGCCATGAAATGCTCGGGTCGCAAGGTCATCCTGGTATTGTCGAAATAGGCAAAATTTCCATTACGCACATTCACCGCACCGACCGAAACGCGCATCTGGCGTGCATCATTGATGCGCTCGAAATCGGCGAACTTTTCCAGCGTGGCGCGCATGGGGGTTGTGTCGTAAAGACTCGCGGTATCCGGTGTGTTGCGAAACAGAGCCAGCCAGGGGAATACCCGTGGGGTGAAAAATCCTTGCTGGCCTTCCATCACGGTTCGTGATGCCTCCCAGATGTCGAGCATTTCGCGCATTGCCGATGGCCAGGTTTCGGCAAACGCGGAATCAACCGGTAGGGGCGGGGAATGGGGGTGCTGGCAAATGGTTTCCCAAAATCCGCGTAACTGGTCGACACGTTTTTCTGGCGGGTTGCCTGCAATGATGGCGGCATTCAATGCGCCAATCGAAATCCCGGCAACCCAATTGGGGTGAATGTTCGCTGCGGCCAAACCTTCGTAAACGCCGGCCTGATAAGAGCCCAGCGCGCCGCCGCCTTGCAAGACCAGCGCGATCACCTCATACGCGGCAAGGCCGGTATTTGCCGCATGCACTTTTTTGCTTCCGTTCGCTGGAGTCGCCATCGTCGCCACCACAGACTGCTTATTGCATCGACCAGCCGTGGCTGACAATGAAAGACTGTCCCGTGAGTGCGGCACTGGGGAAGGCGGCAAGAAACAGCGCGGTTTGCGCGACATCTTCGACGGTCGTGAAAATGCCATCTACTGTGCCGCCAAGCATGACCCGCTTGACGACCTCTTCTTCGCTGATGCCCAATTCTTTGGCTTGTTCGGGAATTTGTTTATCCACCAACGGGGTGCGCACAAAGCCGGGGCAGATAACATGCGAGCGTACGTTATGTGCGGCTCCTTCTTTTGCCAACACTTTGGCCAGGCCGAGCAGGGCGTGCTTGGCGCTGACATAGGGGGCCTTGAGCGGTGAGGCTTCATGCGAATGCACGGATCCCATATAAATGACCGTGCCGCCGCGATTGTCCTTGTACATGTATTTCAATGCTGCCTTGGTGGTTAAAAAGGCACCATCCAGATGAATTGCCAGCATTTTTTTCCAGTCGGCATAACTGAATTGATCAATCGGATTAACGATTTGAATGCCCGCATTCGATATCAGAATATCGATGCCGCCAAAGGCCGTGGCGACTTGATCAATGCCCGCGTTCACAGCAGCTTCGTCGGTCACGTCCATGGCCACGCCAAGGGCTTTGCCACCAGCTGCAATGATTTCATCTGCTGTTTTTTGTGCAGCGGCCAGATTGATGTCGGCGATAGCAACGGCTGCGCCTTCTCGTGCATAAGTCAATGCGATTTCACGCCCGATGCCGCTGGCAGCACCGGTAATGACGGCTATTTTTCCCTTGAGTTGCATGGTTAGCTCCTGGTTGATGTCAAATAAAACAGGTCAGCAGGCCAGCCCGAGTGACGCTGGCTTAGCGGGTTTGCCGTTGCAGAATGTTGGAGAACTCTTCCATGAAGCTCTCGAAACGCACGGCGACGCGATCCACGCGATGTGCAAAACGGTTGTAGGCCACCACGGCGGGGATTGCCGCAAAGAGCCCGATGGCAGTGGCCACCAGTGCTTCGGCAATGCCCGGCGCAACAACAGAGAGCGTGGCGGTGCTCATGTTGGCCAAGCCCCGGAAGGCATGCATGATGCCCCACACGGTACCAAACAGACCGACATAGGGCGAGACCGAGCCCACCGAGGCGAGAAACGCCAGATGTGCCTCCAGATCGTCAATTTCGCGTTGATACGTGGCACGCATGGCGCGGCGTGCGCCATCGACGACAGTCGAAGCATCCAGGGTTTTTTGTCCGCGTAGTTTGGTGAACTCGCGATAGCCTGATTCAAAAATACGTTCCAGTGCGCCGGTTTCGTGACGATTGTTGATGGCGCTTTGGTATAGCGCGTTCAGATCGCCCCCGCTCCAGAAGTCGCGCTCGAATTTATCCGTTCTTGTTTTTGCATCACGAATGGCGAAGGCTTTGCGGAAAATGTAATACCAGGACATGAAAGAGACGCCAAGCAGCAAGAGCATGACCAGCTTGACCACCAGGCTGGCGTGAAGGATGAGTTCGATAATAGAAAGGTCTTGAGTAATATTCATTCCGTTAGTTCCGCTTTGGGTTGGACTTTGGGTTGAGTTTTGGGTTGATCCATCAGCGCCTTGAGTTGTTGATGAATGTCACGCGGCATGGGGACTGGTTTGCCACGTGTGGGGTCTATGCAGGCGATACGTATTTTCGCATCCAGTAGGGGTTCTCCATCACGCGTTACCTGCTGGGCGAACATCACCTGCGCTCGCCCGATGGACTCGACGACGGTTTCGACCACGATCAGGTCATCAAGTTTCGCCGGTTTCAGATAGTCAGCCTGCACAGAGCGTACCGCGAAAGCGATTTGCCGTGTCACCAGCGCCGATTGTTCGTGTCCGAGGTGGCGCAGCAATTCGGTGCGTCCGCGTTCGAGAAAGCGCATGTAATTCGCGTAATAGACAATGCCTGCGGCATCGGTATCTTCATAATAGACGCGAATTGACAAAAGCATAATAAGGTTCAGTCAAAGAGTGACGCGGCAGGTTTGTCGGGTGAGTTCAGTCCGAAGTGTCGCCAGATGGCGGGTGTTGCCATGCGTCCACGCGGCGTGCGTTGCAAATAACCTTGCTGAATCAGGTAGGGCTCCAGCACATCTTCTATCGTATCGCGTGCTTCGCCAATGGCCGCTGCGAGATTGTCTATGCCCACCGGGCCACCGCTGAATTTTTCCAGCATGGCTAAAAGCAGTTTTCTATCCATCACATCCAGGCCCAGATGATCAACATCCAGCATGGTCAGCGCGGCGTCCGCCACGGCGCGGGTGATTTTGCCATCCGCCTTGATTTCGGCAAAGTCGCGCACCCGGCGCAACAATCGGTTGGCAATGCGTGGCGTGCCGCGCGAGCGCTTGGCGATTTCCATGGCACCTTCATCCACGATATCGCAGTTCAGCAAATGTGCCGAGCGGTGTACGATCAGGCTTAATTCTTCCGGCGTATAAAACTCCAGCCGGGCGGTGATGCCAAAACGGTCGCGCAGTGGGTTGGTCAGCATCCCCGCCCGCGTGGTGGCACCGACTAACGTGAAGGGCGGCAGATCAAGTTTGACCGAACGCGCGGAGGGGCCTTCACCGATCATGATGTCGATTTGAAAATCTTCCAGCGCCGGGTAGAGGATTTCTTCCACCACCGGCGAGAGGCGATGAATCTCGTCGATGAAAATCACGTCATTGGGTTCAAGGTTGGTCAGCATCGCCGCCAGGTCACCCGCCCGTTCCAAAACCGGGCCCGAAGTCTGGCGCAGATTGACGCCCATTTCGTGCGCCAGGATGTGCGCCAGCGTGGTTTTGCCCAGACCCGGCGGGCCGAACAGCAGCACGTGATCCAGCGCTTCGTTACGGGCTTTGGCGGCCTCGATGAAAATTTCCAGCTGGGCGCGAATTTTTTGCTGGCCTATATAGGCTGCCAGCTTTTTGGGCCGCAACGCGCGTTCCAGCGCTTCTTCGCGGCTGGATTCGGGTGCCGCTGTGAGCAGACGCTCGGGCGGTGTTGCAAAATGATCTGTCTGAATACTCATGGCGTGAGTTTAGTCGAGGTTTGGCCCATGCTTATGAGCTTATCCGCCTTTTGAGAGCAGCTTCAATGCCTGGCGTATGCCATCGGATACTGAGCAATCCGGCGGCAGATTTTTCATGGCGGTAACGGCTTCGCGATCGTTATAGCCTAGCGCCAGCAATGCATTGAGAATGTCCGATGAGGTGTTACTCGCCGTCTCGCCAGCGCCGACTTTTAGGCTGCCTGTGGCCAGCGTTTTGGGTAGCTTGTCGCGCAGCTCCAGCAGCAGGCGTTCGGCGGTTTTTTTACCGATGCCGGGCACCTTGATGATGCGCCCCGCTTCTTGCAGGGCAACAGCCTGGGCCAGCTCATTCACTGACATGCCGGATAACACGGAAAGCGCCGTACGCGCGCCGATGCCGGAGACCTTGAGCAACTGACGAAACGCCATGCGCTCGTCCTGACTGCCAAAGCCGTATAAAAAATGGCCGTCTTCGCGAATGGTCAGGTGGGTGAATAAAGAGACTTTTTCGTTCGTGGCAGGCAGGTTGTAAAACGTGCTCATCGGCACATCGATCTCATAACCCAAACCATTCACATCCACGACGACTGCGGGCGGATTTTTTTCAATCAACGTGCCAGTAATGCGACCGATCATGATGTTCCTTCGTTGGTTTTGGGTAAGCTTGGCACCCGTTGAAAATCAGTGCCACGATCAGCAGGCCGCCCCCTATGATAGTCGCTGTGCTGTAGCGAATGAACGATTGGCCGTTGATTGCGCATCGTCTTCAAGTCCGGGCAAGCGATGTCGATCATAGCAATCTGCCACCACGCACTCGCCGCCCGGCCGTTGCCAGCGCGCCCAGGCCTTGCCCGCCATGCGCATGGGCAATCGCGCAGGCCAGCGCATCGGCTGCATCAGCGCCCGGCGCGCCGGATAGTTTCAAGAGCCGTATCACCATCTGCTGCACCTGATCCTTGGCGGCCTTGCCGTGACCAACCACCGCCTGCTTGACTTGCAGCGCGGTGTATTCGGCGACCGGCAGATTGGCCAGCACCAAGGCCGAGAGTGCCGCGCCACGCGCCTGGCCCAACAACAAAGTGGATTGCGGGTTGACATTGACGAACACAACCTCAATCGCCGCCTGCTGCGGCTGATAGGTGGCAATCACTTCACTCACGCCATCGAGCAAGGTTTTCACGCGCAGCGGCAAGTTCTCTTCACTGTTCGTTGTAATGCAACCGCTGGCAATATAGTGCAGCGCATTGCCCTGCTTTTCGATCACCCCAAAGCCTGTCGAGCGCAAGCCAGGGTCAATGCCAAGAATGCGCAGAGGATTGGCAGACATCGTTGCGTGTGGCTTATGGGTGCTTGCGTGGCAATGACGTCATGGCGGAAAGCCTCATTCCTCGATGACTGCTGTGGTGTAAACCTCTTGCACATCATCCAGCGACTCTAAGGCATCGAGCAGCTTTTGCATCTTGATGGCTTCTTCCCCTGTGAAGTCCACTTCGTTTTCCGGCTTCATGGTCACATCGCTGAACTCTGGCTTGAACCCCGCTTGCTCCAGACTTTCTTTCACCTGCGCAAAATCGTTCGGTGGTGTGATCACTTCAATCGAGCCATCTTCATTGGTCACGACATCCTCAGCGCCTGCTTCGATGGCCGCATCCATTAACCTGGTTTCGTCGATTCCCGGGGCAAACAGCAGTTGTCCGCAGTGTTTGAACAAAAACGCCACGCTGCCATCGGTACCCATGTTGCCGCCGTTTTTAGCGAAAGCGTGACGCACTTCGGCCACGGTACGCACTTTGTTGTCGGTCAGGCAATCCACCATCACCGCCGCACCATTGATGCCATAGCCTTCGTAGCGGATTTCTTCGTAATTCACGCCTTCGAGCTGACCGGTGCCGCGCTTGATGGCGTTGTCGATGTTGTCCTTGGGCAGGCTTTGCCCTTTGGCTTTTTCAATCGCCATGCGCAAACGCGGGTTGGCGGTGATATCGCCCCCGCCCATTTTGGCGGCGACGGTGATTTCCTTGATCAGTTTGGTGAATACTTTGCCCCGCTTGGCGTCTTGACGCCCTTTGCGATGCTGAATATTGGCCCATTTGGAATGTCCGGCCA
>JALRCC010000254.1 GCA_023257495.1 Rugosibacter sp.
GCAACGCCGGATGATCTGGCCGAGTTCCGCAACTGCCAAATTGGTTTTCAAGCCAAGGCGGCTCCTTTCAGTGATATTTCACGCGGCAAGCCACGCTGGCTCAAGGGTGTCAATGAAGTCGGCAAGTCTATTGGGGTACAGGCAAGATTGAGTAGCACGAATGTCGCCGATGAAGGCATCTACGCCAGCATTCTCGAAGAATGGGCTCGCCGCATGCGGGATATTGTGAAAAATGAACTAGAGAGGAGTGGAAAATGAACGCTGTCAATGAGCATGTATACCCCGCAAGTTCAGCTGCCACGTGGCATTCTGTGGTGCGTTTTTTAGGCCAGGAGGCCAAGCTGCTCGATGATAAGGACTGGGATGCTTGGCTTGCCCTGTACGCGCTTGATGCGGAGTATTGGATTCCCTCCTGGGATAGCGATGGTACTTTGGTGACGGATCCTACGCGCCATGTGTCTTTGATCTATTACAAAAACCGTGGTGGTTTGGAGGACCGCGTTTACCGGATTCGCACGGGAAGATCTGCTTCCAGTACACCTTTGGCGCGGACTTGCCATATGTGTCAGGTGATAGATGTCATTCAGTCAGAGGGTGCCATCAAGGTGCAGACGAATTGGCGTGTTGATTCGGATACCGATCACGAGGCACGCAGCTATTTTGGTACCGCGTATTACACCTTGGTGCCACAAGGCGATAGCTGGTTGATCCAGTCCAAAAAAGTAGTCGTGCTTAATGACCGAATTGATCAGGTGTTGGATGTTTATCTGGTCTAGCCGACAGCAGGCTTGAGTCTGTGCAAAAGATTCAAGCCTGCTGAACGAGAAGAACAAAAAAGGAGATACATCAATGAGCAGTTACGCAATTGAAAGAGCGATGTGGACGATAGGCACGAGTCCTGTCGAGGCGGAAAAGTTTCGTCAGTCTCCAGCGGCTTATGCAGAGCAGTTCAACCTGGATGCTGATGAAAAAGTCAGCCTCGCCACGCTTGCTGTTGGCGATATGGCGCGGCGTGGTGCGAGCACTTTGTTGCTGTTAATGGGATTCATGGCCGTCAATGGACCTGGCGGGATGGGTGAGTACATGCGACGGATGAATCAGAGCTGATAGCGCTGAGACGCATTATTTTTTAAATTTTAATTAAAAGAGATAGGAGAGCGCATCATGGCAACACTCGTCGGAGGATTTTTAATGCCGCATGATCCCTTCATGTCGGCAGCCCCCCATGTCGCCCCTAAGGAAAAAGTCGATAACACCATGGCGTCGTTTCGCCAAGTCGAGTCGCGGATTCGTGAATTAGCGGCAGACACGATCATTATTATCGGCGACGATCATTACTGCATTTTTGGCCCGCACTGCATTCCGCGTTGCCTGATTGCCATTGGTGATGTCGAAGGCCCGGTTGAAGACTGGCTGAATATTCCGCGCGGGCCGATTGCCAATCATCCCGAGCTTGCACGCCATATTCTGGAACACGGCTATGGCGAAGGGATTGATTGGTCGTTTGCCAAGGCCATCAGCATTGATCATGCGATTGCTGTTCCACATCACTTGGCTGTGCGCTCGAACCCCAAGTTACGCACGATTCCGATTTATCTCAATGCGGCTGTCGCACCGGTGATCCGTAGCCAGCGTGCCTATGCGATCGGTCAGAGCATTCGCCGCGCGATTGACGCCTGGCCTGGTGATGAGCGTGTTGTGGTGTTTGGCACAGGGGGCATCAGCCATTGGGTAGGCACTGCAGAAATGGGGCGTGTCAATGAGGCATTCGATCAGCGCATCTTGCGGCTGGTCGAACAAGGAGACATTGAGTCACTTCTGGCACTGACCGATGCCGAAATTCTCGAGCAGGGCGGTAACGGTGCGTTTGAGCTCAAGAACTGGATTTGCGCCATGGGTGTCATGGGCAAGCTCAAAGCCGAAACGATTGGCTATGAGGCGGTGCCTGAATGGATTTGTGGTTGCGGCTTTGCAGAAATCAAACAAGCGGCGTGACATCAGCGCAGGTTTTTGTTTTTTTGTGCTTGATGGTGTTGCTGCAAAAAATTTAGTTATTTTTTAAGGAGACAGACATGGTTGATGTTGATAGCTTGGTGGATGTGAAAAACGGCATGCAGGCAAAACGCATTTTCTGGGATGAAGAGATTTATAGACTCGAACTGGAAAAAATATTTGGCCGGTGCTGGCTGTTTTTGACGCACGACAGCATCATCCCGAACGTGGGTGACTATACCGTGACCTTCATGGGTGAAGATGAAGTCCTCGTGGTGCGTCAACGGGATGGTAGTGTCAAAGCATTTCTCAATTACTGCACACACCGTGGTGCCCGTGTGGTGAATGCAGAAGCGGGTAACGCGCGTGGTTTCACCTGTACTTATCACGGCTGGGCATTCGCGCTGGATGGTTCGCTGGAGTCCGTTCCCTTCGAAAAAGAGGTGTATGGCGATGTCTTGAAGAAAGACACTCTGGGCATGAAGGAAGTGCGTGTCGAAAGCTACAAGGGGTTCTGGTACGGCAACTTTGATCACGGCGCGCCTAGTCTGGCCGATTATCTTGGGGATTACCGCTGGTTTCTCGATATCTGGATGGATGGTACGGGCGGTGCAGAACTGATCGGGCCGCCTGCACGCAGCATTCTGAAATGCAACTGGAAAACTCCCACAGAAAATTTCATTGGTGATGCTTATCACGTGGGCTGGACGCATGCCGCTTCGCTAAAAGCGCTGGGCGGGCCGCTGGGTGTTCTTGCGGGTAACAAACATCTGCCACCAGAGGGTGCGGGTGTTCAAATTACTAGCCGACATGGGCATGGCGTGGGAATCTTGTTCAATGCCGGGCCAGCACTCATGGGGGGGGAAGAAGGTGCCATGGCAGCCAAGTGGTATGCGGAAAACCAGCCCAAGGTGGCCAAGCGCCTGAGTGAGGCGCAAGCTAAATATTATGGCTCGCATTTCAATGCCTCAATTTTTCCGAATAATTCATACCTCTGGGGTACCAACACATTCAAGGTTTGGCATCCACGGGGGCCGCATCAAATTGAGGTATTTACCTGGACCATTGTAGAAAAGAACATGCCACAAGAGCTCAAGGATGCCGTGCGTCGGTCGATGTTGCGGACATTTGGCACGGCCGGCATGCTGGAGTCCGATGATAGCGACAACATGGAATCCATGACCAATCTCAATCGCGGGCCGCATATTGTGCAAGGTGTGCTCAATTCGCAGATGGGTATGGGGAATGATCATGAGGATGCTGAGAGCGGCAATATCATCGGCCCTTCAGCGATTGGCGAAACTTCTTACCGTGGTTTTTACCGGGCTTACCGTGAATACCTCAAAGCCAAGAATTGGGACGAAATTCGTGTCAATAATGGCAAATGGAAAGATGAACTGTTGAATCGCTAAATGTGTCATTGATTAAATGTGTCATTGATTCATTGATTATCGTCAAGGAGAATTCAGATGGAAGAATTAAACCCAGTAGCACATGAAATTTATATCGAGGTGCAGCAGGTCTTGTTCAAGGAAACCCGCATGCTGCGTGAAGAGCGCTGGCGCGAATGGCTGGAGACCATGGTGGAAAAAGACATTGTCTATCGCGCCATCGTTAGCCAGCTGCGTTTTCGCAAGGACAATCGTTACACCGGCGATAAGGATGTGCCTAGTCTCGATGAAAACTGGTCAGGTCTTGATCGGCGCGTCGCGCAAATGGAGTCGGGTATGCAATGGACGACCGATCCTGCTGAGCGGGTGCGCCACTTCATTACCAATCTGGAAGTATTCCAGGGTGAAAACCCGAATGAGTATGTTATCTATTCAAACTGCCAGACTGTGCGTAATCG
>JALRCC010000026.1 GCA_023257495.1 Rugosibacter sp.
AGCGTTATTTCCGCGATCTTGACGGACAGCCGCCCCATGCGCTGTACGACATGCTTCTCAAAACTGTCGAACGGCCCTTGCTGGAAGTCGTCATGGAGCAAGCCGAAGGCAAACAAACTGTCGCCGCAGAAATTCTCGGCATCAGTCGCGGCACGCTGCGCCGCATGCTGCAAGACCATAAACTTTTGTAATTCATTCTCGAGGTTTCAATGAAAGTCACTCAAGCGCTCATCAGCGTTTCAGATAAGCATGGCATTGTCGATTTTGCACGCGGCCTGACGCAACTCGGCATCCAGCTACTCTCCACCGGCGGCACCGCCAAACTGTTGCGCGAGGCGGGCTTGCCCGTCACCGATGTTGCCGATTACACCGGCTTTCCCGAGATGCTGGATGGTCGTGTCAAAACCTTGCACCCCAAAGTGCATGGCGGCATCCTTGGCCGTCGCGATCTGCCCGAACATCTGGCAACGATGGCAGCGCACGGCATTGCGCCGATTGATCTGGTGGTCGTCAACCTGTACCCCTTTCAAGAGACCGTCGCCAAGCCGAACGTGGCGCTGGATGACGCGATTGAAAATATCGACATCGGCGGCCCGACGATGGTGCGCGCAGCCGCCAAGAATCATGGCGACGCCGCAGGCGGCGTAGGCATCATTACCGATCCGGCTGACTACGCGCCAGTACTGGCCGAAATTCAGGCCGCAGGTGAAATCACTTACGCCACCCGCTTTGCCCTGGCGAAAAAAGCCTTCACGCATACCGCCCGCTACGATGCGGCGATCGCCAACTGGCTGACGGCACTCGACGATAAAAATCAACCCGGATTGTTTGCCGATCATCTGCAACTCGCTTTCGACAAAGTGGAAACCCTGCGCTATGGCGAAAACCCGCACCAGCAAGCGGCGTTCTACAAAGAAGCCACACCGCTCGCTGGCAGCATCGCCAGTTATCAGCAATTGCAGGGCAAGGAACTCTCCTACAACAACATCGCCGACGCGGATGCCGCATGGGAATGCGTCAAGACCTTTGCAAATCAGCCAGCCTGTGTCATCGTCAAACATGCCAACCCGTGTGGCGTAGCGGTGGGTAGCAGCGCGGAGGAGGTGTACCGCAAAGCCTTCAAGACGGATCCGACATCCGCTTTCGGCGGCATTATTGCCTTTAATGTGGCCATCGACGAAAGTGCCGCGCAGGCAATTGCCGGCCAGTTTGCCGAAGTCATCATCGCGCCGGAGATCACCCCTGCCGCGCGCGCAATTTTTGCCGCCAAACCCAATCTGCGCGTCTTGCAAATAAAACTCGGCGCTGGTGAGACGGTAACGGCAGCCCATGCCGCTGACGCAGCGACTACCCTGCTATCCACGTTTGACTACAAACGCGTTGGCGGTGGCCTGCTGGTGCAAACGCCGGATAACGCAGGCATTGCGTCAAGCGATCTGCAAATCGTCACCCGTCGCCACCCCACGCCGGACGAAATGCGCGATCTGCTGTTCGCCTGGCAGGTCGCCAAGTATGTGAAATCCAATGCCATCGTGTATTGCAAAGACAGCATGACCATGGGCATTGGTGCCGGACAAATGAGTCGCGTGGATTCTGCGCGCATCGCTGCCATCAAGGCAGAAAATAACGGTCTGACGGTCGTTGGCTCCGTGGTGGCGTCTGATGCCTTCTTCCCCTTCCGCGATGGCCTGGATGTGCTCGCCCAAGCCGGTGCCACTGCCGTGATACAGCCTGGCGGCTCGGTGCGCGATGCTGAAGTCATTGCTGCCGCAGACGAACAAAATATCGCCATGGTATGCACCGGCATACGACATTTTCGTCATTGAATGGGAGACCTGACAATGCACAGCCTTCTACGCACGCTTGTCATGACCTGCGGACTGCTGGCAACCACGGCACAACCCGCGCTTGCCGCTGACCCAACCCTGCCCGGCTGGCTGGATCGTGTCGTGGATGAAGTCACGACCACCGCGCGCGATGGCACCTCTGAAATTTATTTTCCGGTGCGCACTTACCATATGCGCTGGGCCTATACGAAAGAGAAAATTGACAGCTTTCAGGAATTCCCCCTGGGTCTGGGCTATGGCCGTGGCCGGTTGGACGAACAAGGCAACTGGCATGGCCTGTATGCCATGGGTTTTCAGGACTCCCACTTCAAGCCCGAGTGGCTGGCCGGTTATGGCTGGAAGACTTACTGGCGTCTGAGTGAAAACACGCGGTTTGGTCTGGGTTACACCGCAGGCTTTACGGCCCGTAGCGATCTTGGCTCTTACACACCCGTGCCCGTCATTCTGCCCATTGGCTCGATCGACTACCGCGAAACCTCGCTTGAGGCAGCTTATGTTCCCGGTGGCAAAGGCTTTGGCAATATTCTCTTTTTCTGGCTGAAGTGGCACCCCGGCTATTCCTCTTCAACATCGAAAGTCACTCCATGAAACTACTCGTCATTGGCTCTGGCGGACGCGAACATGCCATCGCCTGGCAATTACAGCGCAGCCCCGGCTTGCAAAAAATTTACGTAGCTCCCGGTAACGCAGGCACTGCACGCGAACCTGAAATAACCAATCTCCCGCTCACCGACATTCCAGCCCTTGCAGCCTTTGCTCAACACGAAAAAATTCACGCCACGATCGTTGGCCCTGAAGCGCCTCTTGCCGCAGGCATTGTGGATTTCTTTCGCGCGCAGGGATTGCGCATTTTCGGGCCGACACAAGCTGCCGCGCAGTTGGAAAGCTCGAAAGACTTTGCCAAGCGCTTCATGATTCGCCACAACATTCCCACCGCGAAGTTTCAAACCTTCACCGACACCCCCGCCGACATCGCGGCAGCACACGCCTACATCAACCATGAAGGCGCACCCATCGTGGTCAAGGCCGATGGCCTGGCAGCGGGCAAGGGGGTTGTCGTGGCCATGACGGCCAAGGAAGCGCACGACGCCGTCGACACCATGCTCTCCGGCAACAGCCTGGGCAGTGCGGGCGCGCGCGTGGTGATCGAAGAATTTCTCGAAGGCGAAGAAGCCAGTTTCATTGTCATGGCCGACGGCAAACATGCCTTGGCGCTGGCCACGAGCCAGGATCACAAACGCCTGCAAGATGGTGACGCAGGCCCCAATACCGGCGGCATGGGTGCCTATTCTCCCGCGCCCGTTGTCACCCCCGAAATTCATGCGCGCGTGATGCGCGAAGTGATCCTGCCCACCATTCATGGCATGGCGGCGGATGGCATTGTCTATACCGGGTTTCTCTATGCCGGCCTGATGATCCGTGCCGATGGCAGCCTGCGTGTGCTGGAATTCAACTGCCGCATGGGCGACCCGGAAACCCAGCCCATCATGATGCGTTTGAAGAGCAACTTCATCACCCTGATTGATGCCGCCATTGATGAACGTCTGGATCAGGTAGAAGCCGAATGGGATCGTCGTGTCGCCTTGGGCGTGGTCATCGCAGCGGCCAACTACCCGGCCACACCGCGCCAGGGCGATGCCATTCATGGCCTGCCCCAGCTGGCTGAAGACAGCCACGTTTTTCACGCTGGCACCACCATGCAAAATGACCAAATCGTCACCGCCGGTGGCCGCGTGTTGTGCGTTACCGCACTCGGCGAAAATGTCAAAGAGGCGCAAAAAAACGCCTACGCCGCCCTCGCCACGATTCATTTCGATGGCATGCAATATCGCCACGACATCGGCTTTCGCGCCCTCAGGCGATGACGTCTGCCGCCGCTCGCGGGCATGAGTATTTTCGATAAGTCGCCGATAAGCATTCGCCATGAATGACAGCGCCAACGCCATTGCACACGCAGCGCAACTGCTGCGCGCCGGAGAACTCGTCGCCTTTCCCACGGAAACGGTCTATGGCCTGGGGGCAGATGCTCGCAACCCCATTGCGCTGGCCAAGATTTTCGCCGCCAAAGGTCGGCCTGCGGATCATCCGCTGATCGTGCATCTGCCGGATGCCACGCATCTTGACGCGTGGGCTATCGACATCCCTGCCGCCGCACACACGCTCGCCGCCGCTTGCTGGCCCGGGCCGCTGACCCTGATACTCAAACGGCATCCCGCCGTGCCTGACCTTGTCACCGGCGGACAAAACACCATTGGCGTGCGCGTGCCGAATCATCCCGTCGCCCTGGCCTTGCTGCATGAATTCAACAGCGGCATCGCTGCGCCATCCGCCAACAAATTTGGTCGCATCAGCCCCACCACCGCCGCGCACGTGCGGGAAGAACTGGGAAATGCCGTGGCCATGATTCTCGATGGGGGTGCCTGCACCGTCGGCATTGAATCCACGATTGTCGACATGACCTCTGCCACCCCGCGCATACTGCGGCCCGGTGCCATCAGCGCGGATACCCTGCGCCAGCTATTGCATGCCCCGGTGCATGACAGCCATGCCGCACAGCCAACCGATCATGCACCACACCTCCCGCGCGTCTCCGGCAGTCTGGCGGCACACTACGCACCACGCACCCCGTTGCAACTCTGCGCGCTTGAATCGCTCCCCGCAGCGGTCGATGCGGCGCTTCAGCAGGGCCAGCGCGTGGCCGTGCTGGCCCCCGCTGCGCCATCCCTGCCCACCCATCAGCGCCTCATCCACCGTATTGCCAGCGCCGACTTTTCGCAATTTGCCCATGACCTCTACGCCACGCTGCGCGAGCTCGATGCCGCTGGCTGCGATCTGATTCTGGTCGCCGCACCGCCCGATACCGAAACCTGGCGCGCAGTGAACGACCGCCTGTGCCGCGCCGCGACCGGCTCAGGCTCAGGCTCAGACTAAGGTTCAAGCCAAGCCACCCCCTGCGGCAACCGCTAAATACCGCTGCTATACTTTCCGCGGCT
>JALRCC010000090.1 GCA_023257495.1 Rugosibacter sp.
TCAACGCCACCCCGTTCATGGCCCACCTGCCTGAATTTGGCTTTGTCTCTGGCAGTAGCACGCATGCCGATCGGCTGGCAACGATTCGCGATGTCTGGCAACGCCATCAGCTGATGATAGATCCGCATACGGCGGATGGTGTGAAAGTAGGGCGCGAGCATGGCATCCCGAGCCTGCCCACCGTTGTGCTGGAAACAGCACAAGCCGTAAAGTTTGCCGAAACCATAGGCGAAGCACTCGATCGCAAACCCTTGCGACCTTTATCGCTTGAAGGGATTGAATCATTACCGCAACAAGTCACGGTCATGACAGCAGATGTCGAATCAGTTAAAACCTTTGTTGCCGCACGCTGTTGACGTTAATCCGTCCCCTGTCAGCTCGCCAATGACGACATGTTAAAATCACCGCTCATAGGTATGCTGGCCTCGCCCGCTGACTTAAGGCCTTAGCCCTCCTGCCTCCCCTGCCCTCCCCCATTCTTTGCTTGCCATGACACATACTGCGCTTACTGCACTTTCCCCTTTGGATGGCCGCTATGCATCAAAGGTTGATGATCTGCGTGCTCACTTTTCCGAATTTGCCCTGATCCGTACGCGAGTACGAGTTGAAGTGGAATGGCTCAAGACCCTTGCTGCTGCTGCAGAGATTGCAGAGTGCCCAGCACTTTCCGCTGCGTCAATTGCCGAATTAAATAAAATCAACGAAGTTTTTTCATTGGATGATGCAGCTGCCATCAAAGCCATCGAGTTACAGACGAATCATGATGTCAAAGCAGTTGAGTACTGGCTAAAAGAACGCTGCGCCAACAATTCCGAAGTCATGCGCATCACCGAGTTCATCCATTTTGGTTGTACGTCGGAAGATATTAATAACGTTGCTCATGCGCTCATGCTCAAAAACGGCATGACAAGCAGCTTGCTGCCCGAGCTGGATCAGATCATCGAGCATTTGCGGCAGATGGCTCATCAACTAGCCGATTTGCCCATGCTCGCCAGAACACATGGCCAGCCCGCAACACCCACCACGCTGGGCAAGGAAATGGCGAATATCGCTGCCCGCTTGATTCGCGCACGCAGTCAACTTGCGGCTATTTCCCTCACAGCCAAATTCAACGGGGCAGTGGGCAATTACAACGCACATCTTTCAGCTTATCCAGAAGTTGACTGGGAGACTTTCAACCGCCGCTTTATCGAAAGCCTGGGGCTGGAATTTAACGCCTACACCATCCAGATCGAACCGCATGATGCCATGGCAACACTGTTTGATGCCATGGCACGGGTGAACACCATACTCATCGATGCCAACCGCGATATCTGGCAATATGTTGCCTTGGGTTACTTTAAGCAGAAACTGAAAGAAGGCGAGATTGGATCTTCCACCATGCCGCATAAAGTCAATCCGATCAACTTTGAAAACTCCGAAGGCAACCTCGGCTTGGCCAACGCCGTTCTTCGCCATCTGGCCGAAAAATTACCGATTTCTCGCCTGCAACGCGACCTGACCGATTCAACCGTGCTGCGCAACATGGGTGTCGCTTTTGGTTACACCGTGCTGTCTTTTTCCACCATGCGGCAAGGGCTGGGAAAACTCGAAGCCAACCCACAACGCCTGGCAGAAGATCTTGATGATGCATGGGAAGTGTTGGCAGAACCAGTACAAACCGTCATGCGCCGCTTTGGTATCGAAAACCCGTATGAACAGCTCAAAAAAATAACGCGTGGCAAAGCGATCGAACAAACGACCCTGCATGACTTCATTCGTACGCTGAATTTACCAGACACCGACAAGCAGCGTCTCTTGAACATGACGCCTGCTCACTATATCGGCAAGGCAGCTGAGCTCGCACGAAAAATCTGACTTCACAAAACTCACACGGCACAGTGGATATGACATTTGCAGACCAATTAAAGCAGCTCCCGAAAATTTCACATCTGGCATCCATTGTTTTACTGGACGCACAGGCATGTGTCGTCGCTGAAATTGAAAACAAGCCAGGCCAGGCAGGCTCGGTCGCTGTCTATAACCATCTTGGTCAGATATATGGTGCCATTACCCCTGATGCCGCTAGTAAAGGCCTCGATTTGTATGCAGAACATACAGAAGACGCACGCCTCAACCCCGGCAAGCATCCCAATATCGATCGTCTCTTGGCCATCGTTGCGGGCACACTTGGCACCTTACGCGTAAAACACGTTTTCGCCACACCTTGATCATCCGGCGTTTGACGGTAGCTTTTTCAGTGCAGCGTCTTGATGTAGTTTTTGGTTTTTCCTCGCTTTGACTTGCCAGTTGGCTTACAGGAGACCGCCCATGCCGCAATATCGTCTTTACCATTCCCCAGGCGCTTGCTCGCTTGCCGCCCACATTACATTTGAAGAGCTTGGCGCAGTGGGCGTGACTTGCGAACCCATTCGAGTCGTCATCGCTGAAGGACAAAATCAAACGCCCGAGTATCTGGCAATCAATCCACGCGGCAGAGTGCCTGCATTAGTCATTCGCGAGGGAGACACTGATCTGGTACTCACTGAACTATCGGCCATTCTGATTTATCTTGCACGAACCTATCCGGCCGCCAGTCTTTTGCCGCTGGACGATATCCTGTCTTTTGCACGCGCGGTGGAATGGATGAGCTGGCTTGGTGCGACGATGCATGCCAGTGGCGTGCGCACCGTGTTGCGTCCGGATCGATTCATCAGTGATCCTGCTACGGTAGAGTCGGTAAAAATTCGGGGGACAGAAAATGTAAAAATCGGTTTCGCCGATATTGAGTCGCGGCTTCATGGCCACACTTGGGCGCTGGGCGAGCACTACTCAATGGTCGACGCCTATCTGCTGGTGTTCTTCCGCTGGGGGACTCGTATCGGGCTCCCCATGCGCACGGATTCCCCGCACTACACGCGCATTATGGATGCCGTACGCGCACGACCTGCAGTACAGCGCGCAATAGCCCACGAGGGCATACAGATCGAATAAAACCGGTGTGAAAATCGTTTCCCCAGGGTGGGGCGTTTCCTTGAGTGAAATTGGTGGAATGATTTCACCCAAGGAAACTGCAGGAACGGCAAACCCGATTAAACGACAGCTTCCTGCTTTTCAACCTTGGCTTTAATAAACTGCTCGCGCGATACACCCAGCCACATGACCAGCGGGCTAGCCACAAGGACTGAAGAATAAATTCCGAACAAGATGCCAATGGTCAATGCGAGCGCGAAATAATGCAATGCCGTGCCGCCGAAAATCAGCATTGAAGTCACCATCATCTGCGTGCATCCGTGAGTAATCACCGTCCGTGAAATCGTACTGGTAATCGCATGATCCAGCACCTGCGGTGTCGTCAAACCGCGTTTCTTTTTAAAAGTCTCACGCACACGGTCAAACACAACGACTGATTCATTGACGGAATAACCCAGAACCGCCAGCACTGCAGCTAACACAGGCAAAGAAAACTCCCACTGGAAGAGCGCAAAAAAGCCAAGAATAATGATCACATCATGCAAATTGGCAATGATGGCAGACACGGCAAAACGCCATTCAAAACGCAATGCCAAATAAGCCACAATGCCAAGCACGACACAAAGCAAGGCAAGTGAACCATCCGAGGCCAGCTCCTTGCCAACCTGCGGCCCGACAAACTCAACTCGCTTGAGTTGGGGTTGATTGGCTGGCATGGTGCCATTTGCCGCCGTATTACCAGCGCCGACTTTTTGCAACGACGCCATGACCCGCTCGCCCACTTTGGATGAGCTGACATCTTGCCCCTCGCCTTTAGCAGGCGGTACGCGAATCAATACATCACGTGACGAACCAAAGTTTTGCACTTGGGTATCTGCAAATCCATCGACTTCCAGCTGGTGACGTAGATCTTCCAGTACAGGAGCATGCGGATAGCCCACCTCAAGCAGCGTTCCCCCGGTAAATTCAATAGAGAAGCTCAAGCCACGGGTTACCAGAAAAAACACCGCCAGCAAGAAAGTGATCAACGAAATGATGTTGAACACCAAGGCATGACGCATGAAAGGAATATCTTTTTTAATACGGAAAAATTCCATTTTTATCTCTCGTCTTTACTTTAGGCTGTCAGATTGGCCGACGGGCGAATCACGTTTATCTTTACGCCTTGCTACCACTGGACTTCCATATCTGGCCGATCGACAGGCCATCGAGCTTGCGGCGGCGACCATAAATCAGGTTGACCAGCGCACGGGAAATCACGACCGAGCTGAAGATAGAAGTCAAAATACCCAGGCAATGCACCACCGCAAAACCGCGTACCGCACCGGAACCAAACACCAACAAGGAGATACCAGCGATCAAGGTGGTGACATTGGAATCAACAATCGTCGCCCAAGCCCGTTCGTAACCTGCCGTTATAGCGGCTTGGGGCGTACCTCCACTGCGCAACTCTTCGCGGATGCGTTCGTTGATCAATACGTTGGAATCAATGGCCATCCCCAGTGCCAGCGCAATGGCAGCAATCCCCGGCAGCGTCAGCGTCGCTTGCAGCAACGAGAGCAAAGCGACCAGCAACAGCAGATTAGCTGAGAGCGCGATGACCGAGACCACACCAAACATGAGGTAATAGGCCATCATGAACACCGCGATAGCAGTAAACCCCCACAACGTGGAATGAAACCCCTTGGCAATATTGTCTGCGCCCAGGCTGGGGCCGATGGTGCGTTCTTCAATGATTTCCATCGGTGCGGCCAGTGAGCCAGCGCGTAATAACAAGGCCACATCGGCGGCTTCAGTGGTAGTCATGCGACCTGAAATTTGCACTCGCCCGCCGCCGATTTCCGAACGAATCACTGGTGCGGTGACCACTTCGCCCTTGCCTTTTTCAATCAGCAAAATTGCCATGCGGCGGCCAACGCTTTCGCGCGTCACATCCTTGAAAATTCGTGCGCCGGCAGCATCCAATGTCAAGTGGACTGCGGCTTCCCGCGTTTCTCCATCGAACCCAGGCTGAGCATCCGTCAAGCGCTCCCCCGTCAACACGACTTGCTTTTTCACCAGCAAAGGACGCCCCGCGCGCTCGACATAGTATTCCGTCCCCACCG
>JALRCC010000110.1 GCA_023257495.1 Rugosibacter sp.
TCCGCTGCGTGTATGCCCAACGTAGAAGTGAGCGGCCTGCGCGGCTTTTTGCGCAGGTCCGGTTGACCGCCATGTTAGATTTCATTTGCATAGGCTAACTAGAGCGACTTTCTAGAGAATTGAAGAAGCAAAAGTTCGCAACAAGCCAACAGCATGATCTGAAACACCAGTTTGTTACAGCGATAGAGGTACTCGGCATACGACATTTTGTGCAAAGCACCAGTGCCACCGCTTCGATAGAGAATGTGCTGCCGTGAGTCGTCTAGCTTGAACCACCCATGATGGGAGGCGTTGCGAACGGCGCTGTCGTACTCTGCGACAAACGATGACATCGCAGCATTGCCCGAAAAGCAATTTATTCTATTGGCCTTGTTGATCGACCGAAACTGTTTTAGGTCCATCGCCTTCATTTGATCGTATGGCCGCCCGGCAACAATGTTGTTGATCGCCGCCGGTACATCAAGATGAGAGCCGAGCAACTCAAATGCATTCCCATAGAACATCTTCGATGTTTCAAAGGCGCTAGATGTTGCTACCGCATCCGGTGGCAGCGGTACGTCGCTACGCAGATATACGAGGGTTTGGTTGAACTCTGTGTAGCCGCGAAAGTATTCCTCCAGAATATCTGAGTACCCTTGGAAGCGATCGGTCTTGAGATCGCGGTCGTAGTCCTCCGCGAGGCGAAAGAACTCTGCGGAATTCTGGGTATGAGCGTTCTTAAGTTCCTTGCCTACCGGGTCCAAGAGAGCCTGTGTGCGTGGTGCAAGCATTCTTGTGAAGAATTGAAACACCGTCTCATCAAGGTTGTGGTCGTCCGTTCTGGCGGTTCCCCAAAATGAATCAAGCTGCGCATCCCGCAACATGTCCTCGTTCATGGAGGATTGGCTCAAAGCCCCGTTCCTTGATAAAGCGTTCAAGATCGGCCCGAACATTCTTCAAGTCGTAGTAGGTTGAGCTAATAAAAACTCGCGGTTTGGCCATTGTCCGTACCTAAAAATAGTTGTCTGAAGAGAGCTAACGTGGAGCTAAGGGGCGCGCCGTAGGCGCGTCCCGCTTGAGTGCAGGGTTAGATGCGGATGTTAAACATTGCATTGTTTTACCTTTTGCCAAGCAGCGCTCGGCTCCTTATAGGCATCATCAACTAGCCATGTATTGCCCCACAAGCGCTCGTGAGTTTGGATGGCTTCACGAATTGAAATCGACGGTGCTTCTGTTTCAGCTAGTGCGAGGAGAACTGCCGCATCTGCAAGATACATTTCATACAGCCGTCTGTCCTCGGTGCGATTCGTCATTGATGCGGCTGCGCGAAGGCTGAGTATGTATTGGGCAATCTCAGTTTTCATCTGAGCAAGTAGCATCTAACGTGAAGGTAACGGGCGCGGAGCCGCATCGCGGCGGAGCGTCCCGTTGACCGCCATGTTAGAGGGCAACATGAAAATGTCTCGTGCATGGGCAATGCCAAGCGCAGACATGTTCAGCGTGCCGGTGATTCGCGACCTTGTGCAAAAGCACTTGCGCGGCGTGAGCGTTGATCCGTTTGCGCGAAACAAACGTTGGGCGACTTACACCAACGACCTTAACCCGACCACTGAGGCCGAGTACCACATGGACGCCGTGGAGTTTTTGGAAATGCTGGCCGAAAAAGGAGTGCAGGCCGACACCCTGATTCTTGACCCGCCATACAGCCCAAGACAAGTAACGGAGTGCTACGCGGACGCCGGACTGAAAGCGACAGCGATGGACACCAGCGCGAACTTTTACGCTCGGATGCGAAGAGCGGCGCGAGGTGTTTGCAAGAGGGGAACGGTGGTGATGAGCTTCGGCTGGAATAGCTGCGGCATGGGAGAAGGGTTTTCGCCGCGCGAATTGCTGCTTGTAGCGCACGGCGGGGCGCACAACGACACGATTTGCTTTGTGGAGGAAATGACACATGAGCAACTTAGCCTTGCCCTCTAACGTTCGCCATAACCGGCAGTGAAAAGCGGTGCGACGAAGGAGCGCCGCTTTTCACTGTCCGAGTTGATGACGTGGTTATGCGGCATTTGCTTGCCATTGCCCGCGGGATAACCGATACAAGCAGTGCTTGCGAAGCGCACTACCTGCCGGAACATTAGGGTGTTCAAAGGTGTTTTCTGCCTCGCGCATACCAAGCCTTTCCATAACTGCACGCGACCTGATATTGATGACCGACGTAAAGGACACAATTTCTTGTAACCCGAGCCGCTCGAAACCGATGCGAAGCGCACCGCGAGCCGCTTCCGTAGCGAAACCTTTGCCCCAATGTCTTGCAGCTAACCGCCAGCCAACCTCGATGCAGGGCGAGAATGGAAGCTCTGGCACGGGAATATGCAGGCCAACGAAGCCAATAAACTCATGTGTGTTTTTTAATTCTACAGCCCAAAACCCCCAACCCCGTTCAGCGATCAGGGCCTGGCAACGGTTTGCCATTGCATCGCTTTCAGCACGGCCAAGAGGCGCAGGATAGAACTCCATAACCTTTGGGTCAGCGTTAAGCGCCGCGAAGGGTTCACGGTCGGCTGCGCACCACTGGCGTAACCGAAGGCGCTCTGTGTCAAATTCAATTAGCTCGGCCATTTGTTTCGATGCTGATTCTTGATGACGCATAACGTTAAAGCTCAGGGGCGCGAAGCCGGCTTGCCGGCGGAGCGTCCCTCTGGAGCGGGATGTTAGGCATGTTTCTTCCTTGGGTGGTGATAACGCCAATTAGCCAAGCAGAGATAGCCAAATGAAAAGACGCCGAGACTGAAGCCGACTCCATAACACCACGGTTTTAGTTCAGGTGACGGCGCCAATGTGCCTGCCATCTCCGCAAAGAACCAGCCAACAGGTATGAATATCAGGACTGGGGTCATAGCCAACATTGCTATACCTTCCCCGAAATGTGAGCGAAGCGGCAAATAGGCCAAGGGCAGAACAGAAATGGCGAACAGAAGGAACCAGTCCCGTCTATCAATTTTCCATTGGATCCCCAGTTTCATCGCTGATGCCTAACGTTCAAGGTCAGGGGCGCTGCGCGGCTTTATCGCGCAGCGTCCCCTGCACCGCAGGGTTAGCCCCCATTTGAGGTGCGCACGCATGGCTTACTTCAGCAGGTGCAGAAGCAACAGCACTGCTATGGCCCAAAGCGCGCTTTTGATACCAGGCAGAGCCGAAAGGTCAATTTTCAGCGGCTGGGACGCAGGGTTCTCGGGAATCGATGGAGGCGCACCTTCATCGGTTTCAACCAGAGCCTCCGTGTCGCCTATGGACTCACCATGAACTGTCCGGATTGTGACAAGCGCTGCTGGAGCTGCACCACCGTGAATGAAAAGATCCCGAGGGTGGTACCACTCGCGCAAAGCGTCATCTACCTCATAGGAGAATGACTGAAGCGCGATTACGACGTGCAGTTCGAGCGATTCATCGCGGCCAACGGCGCCGATGATTTCTGCGAGATGCTGTGGCGGGAGGCTGACCTCTACCCCAAGATAGTCTTCGCCTGGGTCGAAATCTGCGCGGAACGCCGTACCTGCATATGCTCCAGCAGCAAAGGGCCCCCGATGCTCGGACGGTGGCAAATCGGTAAGCGTTAGGCGAACATCATCTTTTACCCGGATGAGTTCAAAGACTCCAGAGTTCTTTTCCGTTTCCTTCGTGAAGTAAATAGTGTCCCTGAATTCGCCCTGTGGAACCTTGACGCATACTCGTTGCCGTCGTTGAGCTGACGGAGCAATAGGTGGTGTCTGTTCTTTCGCCTCAGCGCCATTTCCGTCAACGCGAAGCTCGTGGAAATGATCAATCTCGTTGACGCTATAGACATACTCAACAGTGGGACGTGTCGCTTTGAAAGTAACGACGTTCAACGAGCGGCGCCATTCGAGTGGGCGACTTCTATCTGCCGGCGGTACCGCCTCTTCAAAAGTTGCCTCGTCACGGAAGCGCAAGCGTTCATTCGTAAGCATGGTGGGCGTGGCCTCGGCTGGTTGTATGGGGGCTAACGTATTAATTCACCTGCCGTTTGCCAGTGGCGCGAAGGAACGAGCGACGCTGGCAAACGGTCAGGTGGAATGTAGGGTTAGCCAACATTATCCGATACGTTCATTATGCTAAAAGAGACTTGAGACAAATCCTGCCTTACTAAAAGCTCTTTATCGGACACATATCTTCTGATCCATTCAAGCTTCTCCACGACCCTTGAATTGTGAGAAAACTTAACCAGATCGTCTTCAACTTTAGTGAGTAATGTTTTCTTGACCGAATCAAGGGTAATAATGTCTTGACCAATGACGAATTGACCGCTGCGCTGTAGGACATTGAACGGGTTTACAAAATACGACTTTCCATCATGCTCTGAGACAAAGGGGCATTCCGTGTACATGCTTAGCAGGGCCGGATCTTTATTGTCGAGATTGTGTTCCCACTCAAAAACCTTTTTCCCAATATCGCGATCAAACTGCAATCTTGGAACGTTAGCTTCTTTTGACTCAATTTCGTGCGCACGCTCTACAGCCGGGCCAAAAAAACCTAGCTCATCAATCAGTACATCACCGACGGACAGACCACCTCTAGCAAGATATCCTTTGCTCATAAGCCTAAGAATCGTTAATGAAACATTGTAGGCAGCTATATGAGAAAGCCTCACATCGTCCTTTCTTTCTTCACCGATGTCTTCTTTGTAATAGAAGAAAAAATATGCGCAGTCGGAAAAGCCAAAGACTTTTCTATCGTAGGCTACATGATGTATGGCTAACTGGCGTTCCGCATGAATGGCTACTTCTTCATGGAAGAGCCTATGCAGTTCATATTTTTTGTCAAAGTCGATGATGTTCTTGTATCCAATGACATCAACAAATATGGCAACCATTTTTTTATACGACATGAGCCTCGACCTTATGTTGGCTAACGTGGAGCTAAGGGGCGGCTGCCGGCTTGCCGGCAGGCGTCCCGCTTGAGCGCAGGGTTAGAGCGCGTTTTGGAATGCGATCAGTCGGTGCAACCTTGGCGTTAAGTTTTGTAAGTGCGGAAACCGATACAGAATGCAAGTTGGTCTTCGTCGGTTTTCGGTTCTTTACAGCCTCCCAAGCAAGCGCACCTGGGCCGTTGAATACCTCCGTAAATGTGCCATCGCTGTGAATTTGTATTCCGATGTAGTAGAGCGGGATGTGGTCAACTGGAAATGTCAGATTCTTTTGCATGGTTGCTTTTATCTGAACAAGTCGACCGTCACTTGCCGTTGCATCGTGATGTTTTTGAAGATCCTCAAACAGCTTGATGTCGTAAGCCTCTTCTGCCA
>JALRCC010000160.1 GCA_023257495.1 Rugosibacter sp.
CGCATCTGCCACTCTTGCGGGCTGACGCGGTGCTGCAGGGACGGAATGTCAAGTCGCTCCGGGGCGTTCATATGCGCTGGCCTCTTCTCTGTCAAAATACCTGCTTGTCTTACTCAACGAACAATCGTAACAGAAGCCCGGATGAACTCTCCCGAAACCCTGCCGATACAGCGTCTGCGACTCGCCGCCCTGCGGATCAGCAACCGCTTCGCTACCCTGCCGGGGGAGTTTTATACCCAACTTGCCGCAACGCCGCTGCCCGCGCCCTATCTGGTCTGCTCCAGCGAACCGGCCGCCCGTCTCATTGGGCTGGACCCGGCCGAATTCGCCCAACCGGACGTGATTGCAGCATTCAGCGGCAATTCCCCCTTGCAGGGCTCCAGCCCGCTCGCCGCTGTCTACTCGGGCCACCAGTTCGGCGTCTGGGCTGGTCAGCTCGGTGACGGGCGGGCCATACTGCTCGGGGAGGCGGAGGCACCCGCCGAGCCTTTGGGCACACTGGAGTTGCAACTCAAGGGATCCGGCAAAACACCCTATTCGCGCATGGGGGATGGCCGCGCAGTGCTGCGCTCGTCCATCCGGGAATTTCTGTGCTCCGAGGCGATGGCTGCGTTGGGCATACCGACCTCGCGCGCATTGTGCGTAATGGGCTCCGACCTGCGGGTCATGCGAGAAAGTCCGGAAACGACGGCCGTCGTGACACGCATGGCCCAAAGCTTTATTCGCTTCGGATCCTTTGAGCATTGGTTCTACAAGGACCGCAAAACCGAACTGCAAACGCTGGCCGATTATGTGATCGCCAACAGCTATCCTGAATTGCAAGGCGCAGCGCGTCCCTATCACGCACTGCTGGCCGAGGTAACACGTCGCACAGCGATACTGGTCGCGCAATGGCAGGCGGCAGGCTTCATGCATGGCGTCCTGAACACTGACAATATGTCGATTCTCGGACTCACGCTGGACTATGGCCCCTACGGCTTCATGGAAGCCTACGATCCGGCACACATTTGTAACCACACCGACAGCCACGGACGTTATTCGTATCGCATGCAGCCGCGCATCGCGGAATGGAATTGCTACGCACTGGGGCAGGCCTTGCTGCCGCTGATAGGCGAGGCTGACGATGTCTATGATGCCTTGTCGGTATTCAAGCCCACTTTCGAATCACGCATGCAAAGCTTGTGGCGTGCCAAGCTCGGATTGAATATCGCCGTGGATGACGATGCCACGTTAATAGAGCGCTTGTTCGAATTAATGGCGGTCAGCCGCGTGGATTTTCCCTATTTCTTCCGACACTTGTCGTCGGTGAAAATGAACGGCACGCAACAAGATGAAAGCTTGCGGGATCTTTTCATTGATCTGACCGGCTTTGACGCCTGGCTGTCAGCCTACAGGCAAAGGCTGACACTGGAAAACAGTAACGATACGTCACGCAAGCAAGCGATGGACAAGGTGAATCCTAAATACGTACTTCGAAATTATCTCGCTCAGATCGCGATCGACAAGGCCCGGAACAAGGATTTTTCCGAAGTAAAAAATCTGCTGGATGTTTTGCAGAGACCCTTTGATGAACAAGCTGAGCACGAGAAATACGCTGCCCTGCCACCGGAGTGGGCGGCGGGAATTGAAGTCAGCTGCTCGTCATGATTAGCCCAGGAGAAAAGTAATGGCGGTTAAAAAAATTGTCCGTACGGATGCTGAATGGCGCGCGCTGCTGGAGCCCATGTCCTATGAGGTCACGCGACATGCCAGTACCGAGCGCGCCTTCACCGGGAAGTACTGGGATCATCATGAGCATGGGATTTATCACTGTGTATGCTGCGAAACACCCTTGTTCGAATCTGATACCAAATTTGATTCCGGTTGTGGCTGGCCCAGTTATTTCAAGGCGATTGATCCCGCGCATGTTGCCGAGCGAGCCGATCACAGCTACGGAATGATCAGAACCGAAATTCTTTGCAATGTCTGCGATGCTCATCTCGGCCATGTTTTCCCCGACGGTCCACCGCCCACGGGTCTGAGGTATTGCATTAATTCGGCTGCATTGACATTTATTCCATCGTCCCAGGCTTAGTCATTCATGAAACTTTTATTCGACCTGTTTCCGGTCATTTTATTTTTTCTTGTTTTTAAAGTTGCGGGAGCCAATCCCGAGGCGGCGCAGGCGTTTGCTGCGCAGCACCTGTCGGCGCTGGTGTCCGGCGGTGAAGTCAGTACGGCCCAAGCACCGATACTGCTTGCCACTGCAGTGGCAATCCTGGCGACCATCGCGCAGATCGCCTGGCTGCTGGCGAGACGCAAGCCCGTCGATAATATGCTCTGGGTATCGCTAGGCATCATCGTCCTGTTTGGTGGCGCCACGATTTATTTTCACGACGAGCAGTTCATCAAGCTGAAACCCACAGTGCTGTATTGGTGTTTTTCGCTGGCACTGCTGGTGAGTCCGTTTTTGTTCGGTAAAAATCTCATGCGATCGATGATGGGCAAGCAATTGACCCTGCCCGATCCTGTCTGGACCCGACTGAATCTGGCCTGGGGACTCTTTTTTGCCCTCATGGGCGCCATCAACCTCTATGTGGCATTCAGTTTTCCACTAGCCTTTTGGGTCAATTTCAAATTGTTTGGCTTCCTCGGTCTGATGATTGTTTTCATCATTGCGCAAAGCCTCTACCTGGGTCGTTACCTCAAGGAGGCAGAATGAATCGCGTGGAGACCATCAATTCGCTGCTGCGCGAGGGCTTTGCGCCCACGGAGTGCCTGGTCGACGACGAATCGGCACTGCATGCAGGCCATGCGGGTGCCGCATCGGGCGGCGGGCACTACCGTTTACGGCTGGTATCAGCCCGTTTTGAAGGCCTAGGTAAAGTCGGCCGCCACCGTCTGGTGTATGATTGCCTGCGCGAGTTGATGCAAAAAGAGATACATGCTCTCGCAATGACGCTGCTGACCCCGGCAGAAGCAGCTGAGAACTAACCCGCTACTTCTGTAACCGATACGGTATTTTTCCAACATTTTCACCACTATCCCCATGAAGAACTTGAAATCTGCTCGCTTGCTGGTCGCGCTGGCCGCGTTTGCTTCACTTTCCGCGATGGCGCAAAACGTTGCTGTCGTCAACGGCAAAGCCGTTCCCTCCAACCGCGTTGATGCCATGGTCAAGCAAATGGTTCAGCAAGGACAGCAGGACACGCCTGAAATGCGCGCCATGATCAAGGATGAATTGATCAATCGCGAAATCCTGACCCAAGAGGCTGACCGTCAAGGCATAGGCGCCCGCGCCGACATCAAAAA
>JALRCC010000020.1 GCA_023257495.1 Rugosibacter sp.
GCGCCGTCAGTGGCACGCCAAGCGCGCCGCGCGGCCCTTTGCCGGCGTCGACAATTTTCTCTTCCTTGAAAAATACAAAGCTGGGGTTGGCATTCAGCAGCTCCTGCAAACGCTGCGGGTTAGCGGCCGCCCAGGCTTTGATGCCTTGCATGGAGGCCTGCTCCAACTTGAGTTCGCCACGTTCTACCAGGTACCGACCTATGGATTTGTAGGGGTGACCATTTTGATCGGCATAAGCGATGCGTATGGTCTCTTTGCTGTCAGCCAGCGTGACCCGGCCCGAGCCTTGCACTTGCAAGAAGAAGGCATCAATGGCGTTGTCTACCCACACCAGCTCCGCACCTGGCGCCAAGCCGTTCTGCATGAGCTCGGCGCGCGTGTAATAAGGCAGGACCTTGTTGCCGGACAATCTGCCACGTAATCGCATGTTTTTCAGTTCGGGATACACGCTGCCAAGATCAATCGTCAGCAAATCACCGGGAGTTCGATACAGCGGGGTCTGAAACACACCACTGCGGGTTCTCGACCCACGCAATAGCGGCTCGTAATACCCGGTCACCGTGCCGGATGCGCTGCCATCGGCATTGCGCACCTGGTGTGGCAAGAAGCGGGATTCAAAAAAACTTCGCATGCCTGCGCCATCGATCACACCAATTTGCTGGGCGTCGGTGCAGACTTCCTGCCAGACAGCTCGTCGAATCATCACCTCGCACGATGCCAGAAACGCAGGCCAGAGCTGGGTGAGATCGTCCTCGGCCCAGCCGGGTAACTGATCAAAACTCACCGCGCGCAAATAGTCCGCCGGCGCGATAGTCTCGGCTTTGGCTGCAGGCTGCGCCGGAACCGATGGCGACGGCTTGGGTGGCTTGGCTGGTCTGGGCGGCGTAACGCAAGCACCGAGCAGCAAAACCATGGCGCATAGAGCTGCGGTTACACTGAGCGATTGATTTGAACGAGGCACGATGTCATGTGGTTGTTATTTCTTGAAGCGGGACTGGCACTGGGCCTGCTGATTTTCATCGTATGGTGGACGATGTTCTCCGGCCGCAAGGACGACGATTGAATTTTTTCACGCCAGGTCTGATTTAAAAGTTCTCTCAAGAAGCCTGTCGCAAGACAGTCAAGCGCGGCCCTGCGCCGATCCGCGAGATCCAATCTGTAACATCAGTCTAATGCAGCGTGCGCGGCAGAGATAAAACGAACTCGGGTATTTTGGATTCGAATTGCTCCCCATCCTCAGCCACGCAAAAATATTGACCCCGCATGGTTCCCTGAGGCGTGGACAGCGATGTGCCGCTGGTGTACTCGAACTGTTCTCCCGGCGCGAGCAGCGGCTGATGGCCCACCACTCCCAACCCTCGCACTTCCTGCACCTGATCATTGGCGTCGGTAATAAGCCAGTGGCGCGAGATCAGTTGTGCCGTGACACTCCCCGTGTTCTTGATCGTGACCGCATACGCAAATACATATTGCGACGCGTCCGGGTTGGATTGATCCTCCAGATACTGGGTGCGCACCGTCACCGTCATCTCATATGCCGCCATGTTCTGCCGTTCTTTCCTGTGAGTTTGCCGTCGCGAGCCTGCCGAACCGCGAAGTTATCGATTGCACACCAATTTCGGCATTGTGGCAAGCAAGCGGCCTCATCAAGGTAGAATTCCCCGCTTGCC
>JALRCC010000067.1 GCA_023257495.1 Rugosibacter sp.
GTCAAGCTGGCAAAAAATTTGACTCAAGCAAAGATCGCAATGAACCATTTGAGTTTTTGTTAGGGGGGCGCCGAGTCATTGCTGGCTGGGATGAGGGCGTTGTCGGTATGAGAATTGGTGGCACGCGGACATTGACAATCCCGTCTGATCTTGGCTACGGCGCACGCGGTGCAGGTGGGGTCATTCCACCCAATGCGACTTTAGTGTTTGAAGTGGAATTGCTCGGATTATCCTGATTGCCTGCTGTTTTATTTTTACCGTATTGTTACCCGCTACGGCGAGGAGAGCGTTTTTTCTCGACTGACCTGTAGCGTCGCGACTTCGTCGGTGGTCGACTTTCTCTTTATTCTTTACGAACCAGTCTTTGCTTTTTAAAAAAAAAGAATAAAAAAAACCCGATACCGAGGTATCGGGTTTAAACCAGTCCTTTGCGGACTGGAGGAGGAGACGGTAAGATAAAACTAAATAGATGCAGTGTTATTGCTTAAAGTCAATTAAGCCGACTTTTTGGTTTTTGCAGCAGAGCTACCAGAGCCTACAGCATGGATGGTTGCCGTTGTTGCGGCAGCAACGTTGGCTTCAGCCATGTCGGTCACTTGTTTGGCTGCTTTGGTCATATTGTCATATGCTGCATTAGCAGCAGCGATTGCTGATTTAACAGCAGCAACAGCCACTTCTGAACCTGCTGGTGAGTTCTTGAGTGCTTGATCCAACGTATCAGCCAAGGTGGCTTTCATTTCGGCTATTTGTGCTTCAGAAACCTTGGCTAACTCACCTTGAGTCTGCGTAGCGATTTCATAAACGCTGCGTGAGTAGGCAACTGCTTTTTCGAGTGAAGGCTGTGCCAATGTTGCTTGCATGCTGGCCAGCTCTTGAACATTTTTAGCGGAAAGCAATGCCTTGGTGTTAGCAACGCTATCTTCAAGCAGTGTGCGGGCAGTGTTCAGGTTAAGTGCAGCCAAGCGCTCGGCGCTGGCGAACACAGTGTTGGCAACAGTCAACATTGCCTCGACACTGGCTTTGTTAGCTTCGGCAAATTGAGCAGGTAATTTGTTCATGATCAGTCCTTTAAAAGTAGAGTCCAAGAAGTGAATATTAAGAAACGGTAGCCGCAGTTCAGTTCTAAATCAATTGAAGTCTTACTAAGAAATAAAATAAGCAAACATACAATCCTTGAATCTGAGCACCGATTTCTTCACTCTAGGTTAGGTACTTTCGAGTATGGTGCGTTGCAGCATGATTTAAATTATAGGTGGATGAATTTGAATGTCAAGCTATTTTTGCTGCAAAGCACAATTTTTTTATTTTAAATAATACAATTATAACAATGAGTTATATTTTTAATGAAAATTTTTTTTAAAAAATAATGCGGAACAGCAAAAAAACGGATGATTTTTCTGCGTTTACCGAAGGGGTATTGATCCACCAGTTTTTTTAACGATTCTTGAAGGCTGGCTTACGTTTTTGGAGAAAGGCTTCCATGCCCTCTTTTCTGTCATCCATGGAGAACGCGGCATGAATGGTGCGACGTTCAAACAATAAACCCTCGTGCAGGCTGGATTCCCACGCACGGTTCACACTTTCTTTGATCATCATCAGCATGGGCAACGAAAAATTGGCGATGGTTGCCGCAGCGGCAAGTGTTTCTTCCATCAGTTTGGCTGCGGGAATAATGCGTGCGACAAGGCCGCAGCGCTCTGCTTCTTCAGCATCCATCATACGGGCACTAAGGCAGAGATCCATGGCTTTGGCTTTGCCGACAGCGCGTGGCAGGCGCTGCGTTCCTCCTGCACCCGGCAGAATGCCAAGTTTGACTTCCGGTTGGCCAAATTTGGCGTTATCCGCTGCATAGATCATGTCGCAGGTCATCGCCAGTTCGCATCCACCACCCAAAGCAAAGCCAGCAACTGCGGCAATGACGGGTTTGCGACATTGGGCGATGCAGTCCCAATTGCGTGTGATGAAATTGGTTTTATAGACCTCCATGTAATCCCAATTCACCATCGCGGCAATATCGGCACCGGCGGCAAAGGCTTTTTCTGAGCCGGTGACTACGATGCAGCCTATGTTTTCATCTGCTTCAAAAACTTTTAAAGCCGCACCTAGATCATTGATCAGCCCATCATTGAGTGCGTTGAGCACTTCTGGGCGGTGCAAGGTGATCAACCCGACTTTGCCATGGGTTGCGACGAGAATATTTTCGTAGTTCATTCTGCAGGCTCCTTACGTGAGGGGTTGAGTATTGTTGTTTCTTTCAGAGAAACGCCATCTGTTCGAGCGGGTGCTTTTAGTGATGCAGGTGGGGTACTCGCAGGTTTGGTATTGCGTGGTTGAATGACAGCCCGGACGCGATCATTGCTGCCTGGCTTGGCACGTGTGCCGTTGGGACCACTGGTTACTACATAGTTTTCTGCTTTTCCATCGTAAGAAATGAATTGGCCACGAACTTCATCCATCCCGCTTTTGACCCAGGCGCGATTGTAAAAGTCTGTTTTTTCGGTTTTCGTGTCGTACTCAATGCGCTCGGCCTCACCCTCGATGTACTCATCTAGCCCTTCGCGTTTTTGACGAAAGCGGGGCAATGTTTTTGTACCGGTAGAAACACTACGCTGAAAGCCATTTTCATCTTGTGTGACAACAATGCGTTCGGCACGAAAAATCAAGGTGCCTTTGGTTAATTGCACATTGCCTTCAAAAATCTGTACTTTTTTTATGTCATCGACGGTGACGGTATCTGCTTCGATATTGGTGGGTTTGTCACGATCGGCTTTTTCGGCCTGAGCAGCGGGAGATCCAGTCATCAGCAGGATGAACGTGAAGCAGGATAATAAGTAGTGGAAGGTGTAGCGGAAGGATGTCATGGCAAGGTGGCCTGGTTGCGGTAAAGGGTGCCGGTCACACGGCCATGCAGCACCGAAATACCGGATTTGTTGTTGATTTCGAGACGGCTGCCATTGATGATGCTTTTTCCCTGTGTAATAGTGACCGGGGTTAAGGTATGACCAGTTTCATCATCGGGAAACACCTTGAGCAGGCGGGTTTTCATGAGAGTGGGAAGTGATTGTGTACCAATTGCTTGACGCACTACCTGAACGTCATTGATGAAGTCAATTTCTTTTGAATCTTTGCTGACCAGCGCTTGTTGGGAAAAAATCTCGGTTTGCGGCGAACGATGGTTGATGAGATGTGGCTTGATTACAAGTGTTGTATCGTCGTCAGGATAATGCGTCATTTTTTCCGCAATCAGCGTGTGCTGCAGCATGCCATCGATATCAAATTTTCGTATATTGAAGTGCGAAATGATGTAGTCCGGATCATGTCGTGGCGGGCCCGACGTAGCAGACCCTTCCATGATATGGCTGATCCAGTAAGTAATGCCTACCAAGAGCATCATCAGCGCGAGTGGTACGAACATCGAAGAGCGGTCTTTCATGTCAGTCTCGTGCCAGACTCATGACAAATAGTCAGCCATGAGCTTATCC
>JALRCC010000153.1 GCA_023257495.1 Rugosibacter sp.
GGGTGATGCAAAAAGTAAAAGTACCCTTGCCTGCGGAAGTCGTCTGTGCCAAGGAGTTTTCGGCTACTGCGGTGGCAACGGTGAAAAGTATTGATGAGGTGACAGACGACGATATGATTCTGGATATTGGCCCCTTGGCGGCGCAAGAGCTATCCAAAATCGTAGCGCAGGCGGGCACGATCGTCTGGAATGGCCCGGTTGGCGTGTTTGAGATTGAGCAGTTTTCAGGTGGCACCAAAACGCTGGCCTATGCCATTGCTGACTCCCATGCTTTTTCGCTGGCCGGTGGCGGTGACACCATTGCGGCAATCAACAAATTTGGTACCAAGGTGAGTTATATCTCCACAGCCGGCGGAGCATTTCTGGAGTTTCTTGAAGGCAAGAAACTGCCTGCTGTCGAGATTCTTGAGCAGCGCGCCAATAAGTAATCGCCGATCTGACCCTTTGCCATGCAGCGCGCCACCAAAATTGTAGCGACCCTCGGCCCGGCATCTAGCAGTGCAGAGCGGTTGGCTGAGTTGGTAGCAGCCGGCGTGGATGTTGTGCGGCTGAATTTTTCACATGGCACGGCAGACGATCACCGGCAGCGCCTGGAGTCCTTGCGTTCAGCGGCGCATCAGGCAGGGCGTACCGTCGGCGTGATGGCTGATTTGCAGGGGCCGAAAATCCGCATCGGCAAGTTTGCTGCTGGCCCGGTAGCGCTCAAGGCGGGCCAGCATTTCATTTTGGATGCCGCATGCCATTTGGGTGATGCGACGCGGGTGGGCCTGGATTATCCGGAGCTGGTGGATGATGTCGTCGCCGGTGATGCGCTGTTGCTCGATGATGGCCGCACGGTGTTTGATGTGGAGCGCGTCGAGGGTAGCGAAATCCATTGTCGTAACCGGCATGATGGTGATCTGTCGAACAACAAGGGCATCAACAAACAAGGTGGCGGATTATCGGCCCCGGCACTGACGGCCAAGGATATGGCGGACATTAAGACAGCGGCCGCCCTCAATGTGGATTTTGTTGCCGTATCTTTCCCCAAGACCGGTGCCGACATGCGGCAGGCGCGGCAACTATTGCACGAAGCGGGGTCAGATGCCCTGGTGATCGCAAAAATCGAGCGTGTGGAGGCAATCGATAATCTGCAGGATATTCTGCATGCCACGGATGGCGTCATGGTGGCACGCGGCGATCTGGCGGTTGAAGTGGGTGATGCGGCAGTGCCTGCCTTGCAAAAGCGCATTATCCGGATGGCGCGCGAGGCCAATCGTTTTGTCATCACTGCCACGCAGATGATGGAGTCGATGATTTCCAGCCCGGTACCGACGCGTGCTGAAGTGTCCGATGTGGCCAATGCGGTGCTGGATGGCACGGATGCCGTGATGTTGTCAGCCGAGACCGCTTCAGGTGCGTACCCCGTGGCTGCAGTGGAAGCCATGGTGCGGGTGTGTGTGGCGGCTGAAAGCTCTTATGAGGTTAAGGTGGATGCCCACTTTCTGGATCGCACATTTACCCGTATTGATCAATCCATCGCCATGGCGGCCTTGTTCACTGCGGGGCACATGAAAGTCAAAGCGATTGCCGCGCTGACCGATTCTGGTGCCACTGCGTTATGGATGAGCCGGATCAATTCCGGCGTGCCTGTCTATGCGCTGACACCGCGTAGCCGTACGCGGTATCGAGTGAGCATTTTTCGCGATGTGTTTCCGTTGATTACCAATTTTGTGACGCATGATCGTGATGAATTACTCTGGCAGGCTGAAGAAACTCTGCTGGCGGCAGGTGCAGTAGAAGAGGGTGATTTGATTGTCCTCACCATCGGCGAGCCGATCGGCCTGGCCGGTGGCACGAATACTTTGAAACTGGTCAAGGTCGGTGAACACCGGCGGCCAGCAATTTAATTTTCCAATTTAATTTTCTTAGGGAGACTCAAATGGCTCTTGTATCTATGCGTCAATTACTCGATCATGCAGCAGAAAACGGTTACGGGCTGCCTGCGTTCAATGTGAATAATCTGGAACAGGTGCAGGCCATCATGGAAGCGGCTGCCGAGACCAACAGCCCCGTGATCATGCAGGGCTCGGCCGGTGCGCGCAAATATGCGGGTGAGGCGTATCTGCGGCACTTGATTGAAGCGGCGGTGGAGGCGAATCCGGATATTCCAGTGGTGATGCATCAGGATCATGGGGCGAGCCCTGCCATTTGCATTCAGGCCATGCGCATGAATTTTTCCAGCGTGATGATGGATGGCTCGTTAAAAGAAGATGCCAAAACGCCCGCCTCGTTTGATTACAACGTCGATGTCACCCGTCGCGTCGTTGACATGGCGCATGCGGTGGGGGTTTCGGTGGAGGGCGAGCTCGGCTGCCTGGGTTCGCTGGAAACCGGCATGGGTGAGAAAGAAGATGGTCATGGCGCTGAAGGGGTGCTGTCTCACGATCAGTTGCTAACGGATGCGAATGAAGCGGCTGATTTCGTTAAAGCTACAGGCGTTGATGCGCTGGCAATTGCCATTGGAACATCCCACGGCGCGTATAAATTCACCCGTCCACCCACCGGTGCTGTGCTGCGGATTGATCGTATCAAGGAGATCAATGCGCGCATTCCGAACACGCATCTGGTGATGCACGGCTCATCCTCGGTGCCGCAGGATCTGTTGGCTATCATCAACCAATATGGTGGTGCCATGGGTGAAACCTATGGTGTGCCGGTAGAAGAGATTGTTGAAGGCATCAAGCATGGCGTGCGCAAGATCAATATCGATACCGATTTACGCATGGCTTCTACGGCGGCGATTCGTCGTTTCATGACTGAGCATCCCAAGGAATTTGATCCACGCAAGTATCTGGGTGAAACCAGAAAGGCCATGAAAGCCATTTGCAAAGCCCGTTATGAAGCCTTTGGTTGCGCCGGTCAGGCGAGCAAGATCAAGCCCCTGTCGATGGAAAAAATGGCTGCGCGTTACACGAGCGGCGAACTCAACCCTATTGTCAAATAATTTTTTCATTTCGATTTTTCCATGACACAACCTGCTTTGTTTGAATCTTCCTTGACGAGTTTGCCATTGCTGGCTCGTGGCAAGGTGCGCGATATCTATGCTGTGAGCGATGATCTTTTGCTCATTGTCACGACGGATCGCTTATCGGCTTTTGATGTCATCTTGCCGGATCCGATCCCCGGCAAGGGCGAAGTGTTGACTGCGGTGGCTGATTTCTGGTTTGGCAAGTTAACCCATGTCATCTCGAATCAGCTCACGGGAATAGATCCTGAATCCGTGGTGGAAACGGATGCCGAGCGGGAGCAAGTGCGTGGTCGCTCCGTTGTGGTCAAACGTCTTAAGCCCTTACCTATTGAAGCTGTAGCACGCGGCTATCTGATTGGATCAGGCTGGAAGGATTATCAAACGACGGGTGCCGTTTGCGGCATTAGCTTGCCAGCAGGATTGCAGCAGGCGCAACAACTACCCGAGCCCATTTTTACACCAGCAACCAAAGCTGACATGGGCGATCACGACGAGAATATCGACTACGCAACGGTAGAGAAAATGATCGGGGTTGAGCTTGCCAAAAAGGTCAAGGAGGTCACCCTGCGTTTGTACCGCGAAGCGGCGGCGTTTGCTCGCGTTCACGGCATCATCATCGCGGATACCAAATTTGAATTTGGTCAGGACAAAGAGGGTCGCCTGTATCTGATTGATGAAGTGCTGACACCGGATTCTTCGCGCTTCTGGCCGGCTAGCCAATACCAGGTGGGCATGAGTCCGCCCAGTTTTGACAAGCAGTTTGTACGTGATTATCTGGAGACGCTGGATTGGAACAAACAAGCGCCAGGCCCGCGCTTGCCAGTGGAGGTGATTGAAAAAACTGCGGCCAAGTATTGTGAAGCGCTAACCCGCCTGACGGGAACGTCCCTGAAGCCGGGTTAGCCATAACACCGTGCATTTTTTTCTGTCAAAGTTCATTGAGCTGGAAGAAGATCTGAAAGCACGTAAAAGTAAGTAAGAACAAATAATAGTTTGCGCAACTTTATCCAGGCGGCCGCATGAGCGACGATACCAGGCAACCCATAGTCGTTAAGAAAATCAAGAAGACCGTGGGTGGGGCACACGGTGGCGCATGGAAAATCGCCTACGCCGACTTTGTTACGGCAATGATGGCATTCTTCATGCTCATGTGGCTTTTGGGCTCTACAGCACAGGGTGACCTGCAGGGTATTGCCGAGTATTTTCAGAATCCACTCAAGGTTTCGCTGGCGGGCGGATCTGGTTCAGGGGACTCCTCCTCGGTCATTCAAGGCGGTGGCAAGGATTTAACTGCCTCTCATGGACAAGTCAAGGCCGGGGATGTTAAGGCACCAAAAAAGACCATCAATCTGCAAAAACTGAAAGCCGAACATGAAAAAGCCGAGCAAGCCAAGCTGGCAACCCTGAAAGGAGAGCTGGAGTCTTTGATTGATGCCAGTCCGACACTGAAACAGTTCAAGAACCAACTGTTACTTGACCTCACCAGCGAAGGCTTGCGGATTCAGATCGTCGATGAAAAGAATCGACCGATGTTCGATTCTGCCAGTTCGGAAGTCAAGCCCTATACGCGTCTTATTTTGCGCGAAATTGGCAAGACGCTGAACAAGGTAGAAAACCATATCAGTTTGTCTGGCCACACGGATTCTCAGCCATTTTCTAACGGGGGACGTGATTTCAGTAACTGGGAGCTATCCACCAATCGGGCAAATGCTTCCCGCCGCGAGCTGGTTGCCGGAGGCATGAAGGACGATAAAATCATGCGCGTGGTTGGCATGTCTTCGACGGTGTTGTTTGACAAGCAGGACCCCTATAATCCAATCAATCGCCGCATCAGCATTGTTATCATGAACCAGCGTACAGAAGAGGCGCTTTTGGCTGACGGAAAAACAGTTGAGGCCGATAGTGCCTTGGATGTGGAAAGTAGTGTGCTCGATTCGCGAGCATCCGATGCTGCCTCGCATTGAAGCCTTGCGCGGTGATTGATGATTTTTAATAGGAATGTGCTGTTACATCCCTTTCAGTTTTCTTCACCATGAATACCTCACCATCTATGTCTTCTCCGCCTCTGCCTGAAAAAATTGCGCTTTTAGTGCATGAAGCGCGCTGGCTGCTTGTGGCGGTTTGCGGGGTTTATCTCGCGATTATTTTGTGGGGCTTTAACCCGGCAGACCCCGGCTGGTCGCATGCAGTCACTGTTGATCGAGTGATCAATCCGGGCGGGCGGATAGGAGCCTGGCTAGCTGATTTGCTGCTATACCTTTTCGGTTTGTCCGCCTGGTGGTTGGTAGCACTACCTTTTTTTCTGTTGGCATGGGGTTACCATCGTTTCAGTCGCTTGTTTGATGGCAGTCGGCGGTCTTTATCTCTATTTATCTCAACTGCGGGTTTTAGTCTGTTGCTGCTGTCAAGCAGTGGCATGGAAGCGATGCGTTTCTGGAGCGCAAAGTTGGCACTACCTTTGACACCTGGCGGCATGCTGGGATTTGAAGTTGGCCGGTTTGCGGCACAGTTTCTTGGTTTTTCGGGTGGCACGCTGGTTTTGCTGGTATTGATCATGGTGGGGTTCAGTTTGTTTACCGGCATTTCATGGGTGACTGTGGCTGAAAAATTTGGTACTTTGCTTGAGCTTACTTGGGCCCGCTGCCAGTTGCTGAAGGAGCAGTGGCAAGATCGGCGTTATGGACGGCAGATTGCAGGCCAACGCGAAGTTGTCGTGGAAACCGAGCGTCGCAAGATTGATGATAGTTCGGTACCGCCACTGAAGATCGAATCGAGCGATTTGGATATTCCTCTGGCACCCAAAGCGGTTGCCCGGGTTGAAAAGGAACGTCAGTCAGCCCTGTTTTTTGATGCAACAGACGGTGCTTTGCCCCCGTTGCACTTGCTTATCGAGCCTACGCACAACCCGGCGGATGTGCCGTCCACTGAGACGCTCGAATTTACCTCGCGCCTGATCGAGCGCAAGCTGGCCGATTTTAATGTGACCGCCAAAGTGATCTCGGCCCATTCCGGCCCGGTGGTCACGCGATATGAGATCGAACCTGCCACTGGCGTCAAAGGCAGCCAGGTCGTTGGTCTGGCTAAGGATCTGGCGCGAGCGCTGTCGCTGGTATCGATTCGCGTGGTAGAAACCGTGCCCGGCAAATCCTGCATGGCACTAGAGCTCCCCAACCCGAAACGGCAGATTGTGCGGTTGTCCGAGATCATTGGCTCGCAGGCGTATCACGGTATGACTTCACCACTTTCCATTTCGCTGGGCAAGGATATTGGCGGCCAGCCGGTGGTGGCTGATCTGGCGAAAATGCCCCATCTTCTGGTGGCAGGTACAACGGGCTCAGGTAAGTCGGTGGGCGTGAATGCGATGATCCTGTCGCTGGTTTTCAAGTCTGGCCCGCAGGATGTGCGCTTGATCATGATCGACCCCAAAATGCTGGAATTGTCTATCTACGAAGGCATTCCGCATCTGTTGGCACCCGTGGTGACGGACATGGCCAAGGCGGCCAATGCGCTGCACTGGTGTGTCGGCGAAATGGAACGTCGCTACAAACTGATGAGCCTGCTCGGCGTGCGCAATCTTTCCGGGTTTAACAGCAAGATCAACGAAGCAGCGAAAAATGGCGAGCAGATTCCCGATCCTACCGACCTGACGACTACCGAAGGCCCCGGTGTTGAAAGCGGCATCGCGCCGCCACCCCTGACCACTTTGCCGCACATTGTCGTGGTGATCGATGAGCTGGCTGACTTGATGATGGTGGTTGGCAAAAAAGTGGAAGAACTGATTGCGCGTCTGGCGCAAAAGGCGCGTGCGGCGGGTATCCACTTGATTCTGGCAACCCAGCGGCCCAGCGTGGATGTCATCACCGGCCTCATTAAGGCCAACATCCCGACGCGCATTGCGTTTCAAGTGTCGAGCAAAATCGATTCGCGAACCATCATTGATCAGCAAGGTGCTGAAGCCTTGCTTGGTATGGGCGATATGCTGTATATGCCACCCGGCACTGGCTTGCCTATACGAGTGCATGGTGCGTTTGTGTCGGATGAAG
>JALRCC010000211.1 GCA_023257495.1 Rugosibacter sp.
CCAGCGCCTGCAAGGCTTTCGCCTTGTCTTTAGCGGTCTGCATCGGCAAGGATGGCAAACGGATCGCGGTGGCGTTCAGCACCGGTTGGGCACAAGTGCGCACAATATGCGCCAGCCGTTCGTTCCACATGGGATGGCCAAAAAACTGGCCGGTGGTAATGAAAAACGTGGCGGGCAGGGATTTTTCTTCCAGAACACGTGCCGCACCGTGGCGCCATTCGGGGTAACCATCATCAAAAGTCAGCGCAGCGCTCAGCGGTGGCAGGGCATTCGCTTCTAGCGCCTGCACCGCATCGCCCAGCGGCAACACGTTGAAGGTTTCCTTGATGAAATCAAGCAGGCGGGAAAACTGCGCCTCGTCCAGATCACCGGACAGCAGCGGATCGGCAAGGGGAGGCACCTTGTGAAACAAGAATACGGAGAGTTTGCCGTGCGCGACGATTCGCAACGCATCACGCATCAGGTTCATCAGCGAGCCTCTGCAGCCAAGGTGCCGGGGAAACTCGTCGATGGGCTATTAAGCCCACCCACCTGAACTTCGCTGTGTGCCCTTTGCTCACTCAAGCTACGCTGAACCTCTTGTTTCAGAATCTCCATGAGCATCACGGCCATGTAAATGAACTCGGTATAAGCAATGCTCACGGTGAGCCCTCCCACCATGAAGGCGACAATGGTTGCCATCAGGGTACGGGAAAGATCGAGGGCCCATTCCAGCTCAGGGCCGCCATGTTGTGCCATTCGGCTGATCTGAACGCCATTTTTCAGCGCATTAAGTAACAACCCCATAAAAATAAAGAACCCGAGGAGTCCCATATCGCCAAGCACTTCAAAATAAATACTATGTGCCGCGCGAAAAACCGGGGATTCAAACCCGACATCTACAAACCCCAAAAGCCCTTTTTGCCCACGGAAAAGATCCCAAACAGGTTGCGTTGCAACGGCATGAAACCCTCCACCCACTATTGGATTGTGTAATGCAATGGCACTACTGACTTGCCATGCTTCTACCCGAGTCAGAAATGAGCTTTCTTGATCGGCTTCCTGAATGGTTTCCATACGCTGCGTCCATTCCGCAGGCGCAATTGCAACAACAAAAATGATTCCCACAATAAATACGGTGAGCGCAGGCAGTCGCTTTCTGCTGGTCAGTACCAGCCACAGCCCCACTGCTGCCATGGCGACAAATCCGCCGCGTGAGTGGGTGCCAATCACTGCCGCAATCGTAATAATCGCTACTGCCAGGGCAGCCAGTCTGAGCCAACGACTTTTCAGGTAACTCGACATATACAGCAAAGGCGGCACTGCCATCACCAGCATGACGGCAAAGTGATTATTGTCGCCAAATTTTACAAATCCCCTGACCAGATGTGACCCACCACTGGAGAAAAACTTCAGGCCATCAATTAGTCCATGAAACCCCATGCCTAAGCACATCACCAACACAAAAGCATGGATTCGATACCGCTTGAAAATCACCAAAGGCATGACTGCAGCAAAGATGAGTTCTTTCCAGAAACGATCATACAAAAGCCAGTTAAGCCTGTTCCCGTCGTAAGCAAACACGGCAGACAAACTACCCTGCACAAAAAACAGGATTAAAAGCACAAACGTGGCATTTGCAGTCAGCGTTCCACGTTCTGTATCCCTTTTGAATAAAACCATCAGTAAGGTAATCAAGGCAAAAGTGAAGTTCAACTTCACCGGTGCCATAAAGCCGAAAAGATAATTTTCGATGGCAATCAGCCCGGTCCAGCCCCAGATCAGATAGGCGACAAAGGCATTGCGAAATGCCAGTGGCACCAGAACCAGAAAAGCCCCAAGAAACATCAGATCACGCATGGGGTGCGCTTTCTTCGGCAAATGTTTTTTTGACTTTTCTCACACGTAATTCGGAGTACGCAAAAAAACCCAGGTCGGCCTGGTTCTGGCCCTTGGCGACACGCAGCACACCCAGACATAAAAGCACCAGACTGATCACATCCAAAGTCAATAAAAAGGCTTCCATACTGTCACCTTAAAAAAGCAGGCCAGAACCATCTGATCGAGAAGGATCGCAGCTTGATGTCATTTTTCAACCAGCGCGCCGAATAACCGGATTGCATTATCCGCCCACTTTTCCCAACTATTCTGTTCCGCATAATGCCGTATGACCTTTTCATCATAAGTTGTTTGTGCCGCCGTTTGCATCGCGTCAGCGAAAGCGGTTGCGGTGCGCGGTTCGACAACGCTTCCATAGGCAGCTTGATTGATCGCATCCCGAGCCGAGCTGACGTTGGAAGTCAGCACCGGACGGCCACAGGCCATCGCCTCGAAATACACGGTGGCCCAGCCTTCAGAACTGCTTGAGAGCAACAGCCAATCTGCCGCGCCCATCCACAGCGCCACTTCATCATGACGACGCTGGCCGGTCAAGATAACATCGTTTTGCAATCCCATTGCGACGACTTCGTTTTCAAGCCGTTGCCGGTTGGGGCCATCGCCCACCAGTACGACAAGCGGCACGGCTGCGCCCCGCTGACGAATTTCCACCAGCGCCCGCAGAATCAACGACTGGTCTTTGCGGTCGATCAGGAAGCCAACATACACCCCTATTTTCCGCTCCGGCGGCAATCCCAGCTGGACACGACACGCAGCTTGTGAGCGAACGGAAAATTTCGACGGGTCGACGCCATTGGTTAAAAAGACTGCTCTTTGCGCTGGACAACCGAGCTCGATGCTACGGCGCATCAAATCCGAGCTGACCGAAATAACCCGATCGGCATGGCGCAGTGTCCATCGCGTCATGACACCCGCAACGGGAATATCCGGATATTGACGCAGGTCGGAGCCGTGGCAGGTGACGACGACCGGTGCGCCGATGGCATATCCCAGGCGGGTGGCGGCATAGCCATCAGGAAACGCAAAATGCCCATCGATCACATCGGGCCGCCAACCGCCATAATTCGATTCAAGATCGCGACGCACGCTATGCGCCATGGCGACACCCTGCAACCAGGTGGCCGTTCCCGGCAAAGAGGCATAACGCGGATAGGTGACGCGAATGCCGCCTTCCGTCTCTCCCTCACGTTCGACCCGCGTCCATTTCTTCCAGTCTTCTTTTCCCGGCAACCAATTCGGATAATAAGGCGTGGGCACCATCACGCGGACATCGGCATGCGCCGACAGCGCCTTGGCGCGTTCCATGCAGAAAGTGCCAAACGCCGGAAACGCACGGCTCGGGAAGAGTCGGGTCAGCATCAGAATCTTCAAGCGTTTCACTGTCATCCTGCCTCTCCAACAGGTTGCGGCGTGCGCTGCAGCGCACGACCAAACAAGGCGGCATAACGCGCCAGCATTGCCTGCAACCCATACCGCCGGATGATCGATTCTCTGGCCGCCTGATGATCGCTGTCAGCACGCAAACGATACTGTTTCAATAACTCGGCGGCCAGCGCCGGTGCATCCTCCGATGGCACCAAAATGCCATGGCTGCCATCCTCCAGCAATGCGGCATTACCGCCCACTTGCGTGGTGATGACAGGTAATGCTGTCGCCATGGCTTCCTGCAGGGTGCATGAGGTCGCCTCCGACAACGAAGGCAACACAAAGCAGTCCATCGCACGCAAGAGCTCGGGAATATCCGCGCGCACACCGGCCAGCCAGACCCGATCGGCAATGCCTGCGTCGACAATGCGTTGCGCTATCTGGTCATGCAGGGGGCCTTCGCCCACCATGACCAGCCGCATCGACTCGATCTCCGGCGCACGCGAGTGCACCAAACGCACAAAGGCGTCCACCAGCAGGAGCGGATTTTTGACTGGTGCCAGACGGCCAATGGTGCCAATCACCCAATGTTCCCCGCGCCGAAACGGAAAGCCTGCCGGCAACGCATCGGCATCTCGGCGCGGGCGAAAGCGCTCCGTATCCACGCCATTCGGGATGAAATGGAGATGCGCAGCCGAGACACCGATCCGGTCGAGTAAGTAGTGCTGCTGCGGCTCGGCCACGGCAATAAACTCATGCACGAATGGCTTGTACAGCCGGCGCAGAAAACGGTAACGCGCGTTGTGGCCACCCAGCTCGCCCACGTCCCAGCCGTGCTCGGCATGCACACGCAGCGAGACGGCAATTTGCGCGCCGTTGTCCAGCGGCAGCACAAATTGGCCGTCGCGCAAGCGATGCACCACGGCACGCACGGCCGCCTCGGCGTTGTCTTGCACATGCCCCATGTAGGCCAATACCGTCTTTAGCCCGACGTCTTGCACCAAGCGCAGCAGCTCTTGCGCGCCTTTGTGGTTGGCCGCCACCTGAGCCCGCAGGTCGG